>CAMYJJ010000030.1 GCA_947258735.1 Thermodesulfovibrionia bacterium
TAAAACCTGATATCGTTTAGGAGGGCTCATGGCGAGATATAAGGACTATGACTATACACAGGGGAAATTCATACCAATCCATTTTGACAAGCAGATACTCCCGGGGACATTTGAGTACACGCTGCACTACCTTATTAATAATGCAATAGACCTCTCAGTATTTGACCTTCGTTACCGGAACGATGAGACCGGGGCGCCGGCGTATGATCCTGCGATCCTGTTGAAGATAATACTGTATGCATATTCAAAGGGAATTACCAGAAGCAGGGCAATAGCGCAGTGCTGCCGTGAGAATGTAATATTCATGGCGCTGTCAGCGGACACCCAGCCGCACTTCACAACGATAGCGGACTTTATCTCAACCGCAAGTGAAGAAATTATCCGGCTCTTTCTGGAAGTGTTAATGGTGTGCGACGAAATGAAGTTGATAGGGAAAGAGATGTTTGCAGTAGACGGGTGCAAGATGCCCAGTAACGCGTCAAAGGAATGGAGCGGGACGAAAGCGGAACTGAAGAAGAAGAAAGCAAAGATGGAAAAGGCGGTGAGGCAGATCATGAAGCGGCACCGGGAAATGGATGAAAGCGAGGCAAACAGGGAGATTATAGAGCAGGAAGAGCAGTATGTTGAGACGATCAAAAAGAGTGTAAAGAAGATAAAACAATGGCTGAAAGAAAACGACGACAAGCCCGGCAAGACGGGAAAGCCGGTCAAGAGCAACATCACGGACAACGAAAGTGCAAAGATGAAGACATCCAAAGGAGTGATCCAGGGATATAACGGGGTAACAGTGGTGGATGATAAACACCAGGTGATAGTGCATGCAGAGGCATTCGGGAAGGCGCAGGAGCATGATCTGCTGAAGCCGATGGTAGAGGGGACGCGGGAGAACTTCAGGGAGATAGACAGAGAAGAAGATGTATTTGAGAAAGCAAAGCTTGTAGCAGACAGCGGGTTTCATAAGGAAGACAACGTAAAGATGATAATGGAAAAAGGGATAGATGGATATATAGCAGATCCACACTTCAGGAAGCGTGATCCGCGGTTTGCAGAGGCCGATAGACATAAAGAGCAAACGAGAAAAGAGCGGCAGAAGCGAGAGGGACAGAGGGGAACATATAAACTGGATAAATTCACCTTTGCAGATGACCTGAGCCACTGCATCTGCCCTGCAGGAAAGAGGATGTACCGGAGCGGTAATAATGTAATATTAGGCGGAAAGCAGGCGATGAGATTCAGAGGGAACAAGACTAATTGTCTTAACTGTAACTTGAGAGAAGAATGTATAAGGAAGCCGGAGACTACAGAGGTAAGGTCTGTGGCATATTTCAAAGGGCTGAAGAAAGACGGAACAGAAAGCTACACACAGAAGATGAAGCGAAGGATCGATTCGATAAAGGGGAGACTGATATATAACAGACGGCTTGGCATATCAGAACCACCGTTTGCCCATATCCGGTCTATCATGAGGCTGGACCGGTTCAGCCTGAGAGGAAAACGAAAGGTGAACACGCAGTGGCTGTTGTACTGCATAGTGCATAATCTTACAAAGGTACACAGATATGGAGAAGGATTTGCATAGCGAAAATGGAAAACAGAAGAATACCCCGGAAAATAACAGGAACACAAGGAATAAAGTGCACTATAAAGTCGCTCAATTGAATAAGATGGACATTAGACACGTTCAGGAAAAATAAACTCCAAAATAATGGATCATAAATTTAAAAGAGAAGAGAAGTTTTAAAAACAGACTTTTTCTACAGACTCGTTAACACTTTAAATCGCAAATCCTCAATTTTCACTCTCAATTAAATACTTCATATGTCGGTATTAGTAACTCGGAGGTGATCCTTAACTAAGGATCAAATCAAGTGAATATGAATAAAGAAATGGTGCCGAAGGGGGGATTCGAACCCCCACAGGATTGCTCCCACTAGACCCTGAACCTAGCGCGTCTGCCAGTTCCGCCACTTCGGCAACTTTTTTTTATCAGGGACACTTCCTATGGGAAGTGTCTCTTTCCTGCAAGATCATCGTTCCATATCAGGTAGGACAAACGGGTTATCACCGGTCATGCCTGAAAGCTTTAATGTTTCTCTCTGAAATACGAAATCAGCAACTCCCCTGTTATGGAATTCGCTGTCACCCTCTATGAGCCAGTCACCCTGCCAGCTCACACTCATTTTTACTGAATTGTCTGTAATTCTTATCAGCCTTTGATTAAAAGACAGCTCTGCTTTCTTAAATGACAGGGCATTAATGATGTTTTCTGATAACGGTGCCTCTATCCGGTTTTTTAATGTAGAAACATTTTTTGAAAGATATGCCTCTTTAATCGTGTTCAGGCTTTCAAATACTTTTTGAGATAATAAATAGTCTTCAGAAGGTTTGACCTTGTTCTTGGCACATCCAGGAAGCAGCAAGATGCCAATGAGAAATAGTATATAAATTGGTTTCATTTGATATTTGACGTAATGCAATATTATGAACAGGCATTTTACTATGTTTCAGGATGTTTTTCAATCTTAAAGACTGCTACAGATACATAATTAGTGCTTCTTTATCAGTTTAGTCGATACATAAGATCCCGGGATTCAACAGGAATAGAAAAGTCGTTATAAGTAAATTGTTATTGGTTCGCCGAATTACATATAACAAATAACTGAAGACAATTTGCACTGGAATAGGTGATCAATTGAGGCAATATTTTATTGCAGCTATTTTGGAGTTAATGAAACAGAAAAAAATAAATCATAAAAAAAGGCACCATTTCTGAAAACAGAAATGGTGCCTTCGGCTTAAACAATGATAAATTAATAATCTATTTTTTTTGTTGCTTTTTTAATCACCTGTGACTGGCCTTCTTCATACAGATAATTGAAAGCAGCTTCAACCGTTACTGATTTAGTCCCTATTTCCAATGGTAAGACTTTGGTAATAGATTCTGTCTTATGGGGCTCAAGCCCGAGGTTTACATGGTTCTGGGCTGTTATGTCCCAATTGTTGAGACCCAGGTACCCTTCCTTGTTATCTGCAAAATGAAGGTCATAAACAGCATACTCTTCTGTGTCTGAATATACAACTTTTCCATCCTGATCTTTTACGGTCACTTCCAGTGACGCTTTGGGTATGTATATTCAGCCATGGGGAATGCCATGACCGGACGTGTTCTTCAACTGGACATTCATGACCACGGCAGGCATGACCTTGTTAGCAAGATGGTCCACATATTCAGTTGAACTGGCGCTTAACTTGATGTCAACACCTGTTGCTGCGAAGTCTGTCTCGTAAATACCGGGGAACCTGTGGCTTTCACCATCTTCACCCTGCATATGGCATTGCTGACATGTCTTGTCTCCGCCATGTGCCACGTATTCTTCTTCATAACTGGTGTATAACGTGGGACAGATTGATGACGGCATACCAGGCGGACAGCCGTGGTGACAGGTTGCACAGAATTTGGAAGTCTTTAAGAAATCCGATTTCACCGTGTCAAAACCAAACTCATCTTTATGAGGAGGATCTTCGGCGTCACCCGGGCCATAAATTGTGTGGGACAGCGGCTTGCCATCAGCTGATCCCTCTATATTATGACATTCGAGACATCCAATACTAAGCTTTGAAAGTTCCTTAAGAGCTGCATCTTTCTTTGCACTATCCTTGTCATCAGCAGCAGTAACAATGAGATCTGTGATTTGAACGGTCAATTCATCGGTCATGGCAACTTTCTTGGTTACCGGAGCGTGACAGGGGAGACAGATGTCCTTCAGGTCTCTTCTTTTTGCCGCAGGGGATTTGTCAAGCCCGCTCAATATAAAGGTCCTCCATGTTCTTATAACTCTGGAATCAGTCATGGATTGTGCATGCCATGATTTTGCCCAGTTGTCATGAACTTCTTCATGGCATTCAGCGCATTGCGCTGAGTCATACGATGCAACTAACTCATCTATTGTATTAGCCGGTTCAGCAGAAACCAGCTGAGGAACGGCTGCTGCAAAGATGAGTAATACCAGTGTGATAAATAATCTCATACTACCTCCTTTTTTTTTATTTGTACTCTCAGGCTATTAACCGTATAGAGAACCAAATGTTACTTAACGGGAGTTGGAATTGAAGTCACAAACTTCCATGATTATAAACTAAGAGGTGAACGTTATGTCAAGACAGGATTGGAAATATCGTGATTAGAAATATTAATTCCAGTAAAAAGTGCCATCGAGAAAACTTCATGGCAAGTCATGGAGATAAAAAGGGGTATGTATGTTAATGGATCGTATGGTCGTTTCCATCCATGAAATAGATGAACGTGTCAGGATTAATTGACTTTTGCAATTTAATTTCATTACAATTATTGTCAATGGATGATCATAAGTTAAAAGTCTTCTGTATCGTTGCGGAAACAAAAAGTTTCTCAAGGGCTTCTGAAATAATCCGTCTTACCCAACCGGCAGTCAGTCTGCAGATCCAGGCGCTTGAGGAAATGTATGGCACCAAACTCTTTAACCGTTCCGGTTGCGTTATTACCCTGACTCAGGCAGGAGAGATGCTGTATAAGTATGCGAAGGAGATCAGCACGTTATACTCGGCTGCTGAAAAAGAGATCGGGGGGGTAACAGGCCTGGTGAAAGGGATCATCTCTGTAGGCGCGAGTTCGACCATCGGCAACTATGTGCTGCCTTCTGTGATTGCTGATTTCAAAAGAAAATTTCCCAAAGTCGGGGTACATCTGCATGTAGGGAACAGTAAGAACGTGGTTGATTTTATTAATTCCGGCAGTGTAGATGTAGGACTTGTTGAGGGCGATGTGAACAAGCAGAAATTAATCGTTGAAAAACTGATCAGCGATGAGATGGTCTTTATTATGTCACCGTATCATGCCCTGTCAAAGAAGGCCAGCGTCTCAATTATGGAGCTTTCAAAGGAACCTCTTATTTTCAGGGAAGAGGGGTCAGGGACGAGACAGGCCATCGAGAAGTACCTCTCAAAGCATGGAATCTCACAGCAGAACCTGAAGATCTCTTTAATCATGGGCAGTACCGAGTCAATCAAGACTGCGGTTGAAGAGGGGCTGGGTACCTCGATTCTATCCAAGTGGGCCGCAAGAAAAGAGCTGAGATATGGGACCCTGAAAACAGCCGCATTTAAAGAAGATAAATTTATAAGAGACTTTTCTCTTGTTTTCAAGAAGTCCAAGGAACCTTCACATACGATCGAACAGTTTACAGGTTTCCTGAGACGCTATCCATTCAATAAGCTCCTCGCCTCCTGATTCTGCGTCCTGTAACCTTTTTTTTCGAATACTACAATCCAGGTAATATCAACAGGAGTCCGTCCCATGGGAAGTGTCCCCTTCCTGTTTCACATCAGAAAAACTAGCCGTACACCTTAACAGAGGAAATCGAGTCTATTGAGCTGAGATCAAGGAATATCTCCTTTATCGCCTTTTTGTTTCTCACAGAAACGGTAAAGTGGTATGTGAGTTCACCAGAGTCACTTTTTTTTTCATAATCAACAGAATGGACATGAAACTTCTTTTCAGCAAACATGTCCAGTACCTGTTGCTCGACATTATGAGCAGATGATGAGGAGACAACTATATTCTTGAAACGCAATGTATTAATCTTTTTCTCCAGCCTCCGCAAAACCATAAGAGCCAAAATGGTAATAGCAGCAGTTACGACGGCCTCAAGGTAAAGGCCCCCTCCGACAGCAAGGCCCATTGCGGAGACAATCCATATTGAGGCTGCTGTTGTCAGTCCCCGAACCGCAAATCCGCTTTTAATGATTACCCCGGCGCCCAGAAACCCTATTCCAATCAATGCGCCTGCAGATATTCGTGCAGGATCTATTCTAAGAGTATCATCAAAGCTGTGCAGGTAGTGATAATAATTTTCAGAAACGATCATTATCAGGACCGCTGCCACACATACGATCAGCTGGGTCCTGAAGCCTGCGGCCCTTCCGTGTACTTCCCGCTCAAAACCTATTATGCCTCCGATGACAGCGCCAAGAAGCAGCCTTAATATTATCTCTGAAGCAGGAATCATGCTTACCATTATATAGCAAACGATACCCAGGTTCCAAATTGAAATTATTAGTCACATCCGTGCAGAGTAAGAAAGGAGCTGTGTCTGAAATCCCCAAGATGTCCGATGATTGTCATCCTGAACTTGTCGAAGCGACCCTCAGCGAAGACCCGTATCGGGTTTCAGGATCTTTCCTTTTTGCAGCATGCTAACACACGAGGTTCCGAATCGAGTTCGGAATGACAGAGAATGCATTTTCTGTATTCGCGGAAAAACTGCATAAGTGAATTTCTTGCTTTGAATTATTTATAATTTCTAATATCGTTGTGGTAAACTAAGGCAGATTTTTCAGAGAAATATGGTATAAGAGGAGCCGGCACGTGAGAATAGAAAAAGACACACTTGGTAAAGTAAAACTTCCTGATAATGCATATTATGGAGCCCAGACACAAAGAGCAGTTGGTAACTTTCCGATTAGCGGACTAAGGCTGCCGAGGCGGTTTATCAGGGCCCAGGGTATTGTGAAGCTTGCCGCTGTCAGGGCAAACGGGGCTCTGGGACAGCTTAAGAAGAAGCTTGTAAAGGCAGTAGAAAAGGCTGCGGCAGAGGTCATGAAGGGGAAACATGATGATCAGTTTGTCGTTGACGTATATCAGGCCGGAGCGGGAACTTCCCAGAACATGAACGCAAATGAAATTATTGCGAACAGGGCAATAGAGATTCTTGGCGGCAAAAGGGGAGATGCCAGTGTTGTGCATCCCAATGATCATGTTAATATGGCCCAGTCTACGAACGATACCATTCCGACATCAATATATATTTCCTCATACGAGGCGCTCAGGGATGACCTTGTCCCGGCTCTGGAAGCATTGCAACAGGCCCTGCTTCAAAAGGCCGCGGGTTTTGATGATATCGTCAAATCCGGCAGGACCCATATGCAGGATGCTGTGCCCATGAGACTTGGACAGGAATTTGGCGGATATGCAGTGGCAACCATGAGAGATATTGAAAGGGTACGGAAGGCATCTGATTCACTGCTGTCGTTACCCATAGGGGGGAATGCCCTGGGAACGGGGATAAATGCCGCACCGGGATTCAGAAAAACGATCGTGAAAGAAATAAGAAGGATTACCTGTGTTCAATTCAGGAGTTGTGAGAGCCTCTTTGAAGGAATCCAGAATGTAAATCCTGCCCTTGAAGTAAGCGCATCTGTCCGGGGAGTTGCTGTTACATTGACCAAGATAGCCAATGACATTCGTCTGTTAAGTTCCGGACCGAGGACAGGATTTGCCGAGATCCAGCTCCCTGCTGTTCAGCCGGGATCTTCAATAATGCCCGGCAAGGTGAATCCTGTCATGGCTGAAATGCTTAATATGGTCTGTTATCAGGTCATGGGAAATGACACTGCCATAGCGTATGCCACGCAGGCATCGCAGCTTGAACTGAATGTAATGATGCCTGTTATAGCCCATAATCTCCTGTTTTCAATTGAGATACTTTCAAATGGGATTAATGCTTTTACTGGTAAATGCCTGAAAGGTATCAAGGCCGACCGCGGCAGATGCAATGAATATGCTGATGCAACATTAGCTATGGCAACGGCCTTAAACCCGGTCATCGGGTATTCATCTGCTGCTGATATCTCAAAGGAATCCTATCGCTCCGGCAAGACAGTAAAACAGGTTTCGATTGAAAAGGGCCTGCTGACGAAAACTGAAGCAGATAAAGTGCTTGATCCACGGAAACTTACCGGCAAGTAATCCATCACGTCTTTCACCGTTGATTTCAATTTTCCTTACATGCTATGCTCATATAGTGACTAAACCTTCACAGGTTCCTGGTATCGCTCAACAACATGGTTGATGTAAATTATTATTACACATGTTAACTCTTTTAAAATAAATAAAAATTTCTGACTCATTGAAATTGTAACAGTCAGGTGTTAAAAGATTTAACATGCCGCAGCAATAATAAAACATAAAATCTAAATAATTCAATGAGTTATGAGCTGGTCATATTATTGCATGTTCAGCAAGATCAGAGTTGTGTCCTTGTGAATAGTAAAAAAAACTCTTTAAATTATGAATGTTGGAGCAGGAAATGTCCTATATAAACAGTAATGACAGTTTTGATTCGTCTGAAGGAACTCATGACAGAGATGAAATGCCTTTTGAGAAACTGATATCATCTCCGGAATGGTCAGAGTATTTAAAGAGCCTGTCTGAAGTAGTCAAGTTTGAATTAAGTCTCTATGATGCCGACGGAGTTCTGCTGTTCAGAACAGATGAAAATCCTCTATGTCAATTTATCAGGACCAGTTGCTCAGAGAGTCTGGATTGTCCAAATTCATGTTTGAAAGAATTGAGGGTGACTGATCCAACTGTTATCAAATGCAATGCAAATATTTCATGTTTTGTGATACCTCTGGAACGGCAGGGTAACAGGATATACATAATCGGGAGAGACAGTTTTGCGGAGTATGAGGACATGCTGGAGTTTTTAAGAATATTAAAGGAGAAAAAACTGCCGGAGATTCCTGTGTCCATGCCGTTTGAATTTCCGGGTGAAAAACATACGACGAACATAATGCAGTATGTTTATCTCACTGTCATCCGTCTCCTGAAAAGCCATGAGAATAAATATAAACTGGAGGAAAAGCTTTTAAGGATGACGTCCCTGTTTGATGGCCAGACAATAAGAACCCTCTCACGGAATCCGGAACTGATGTACAGATATATTCTTGATACCATAGAGTTTGTTCTTGGCAAGACATCATCAATGTTTCTGTCTCTGGACAGGGACAGGTCTGTGTATAAAACAGCATGCAGCACCGGCAAATATCAGGACGATGTTATGGATTTTCAGATCAGCTCTGACAACCCTGCCATTCATCAAATAATGAGTACGGGATCAGCCTTTGTTTCAGATAATCCCGGATCAATTACGTCCGGCACTTCGCTGAACGAAATTAATACATTAAATCTGTTCCCGATTTTTGTGAATAATGAAATAGACGGATTAATAGGAATTCTTGATAAAGAGTTATCCAGGGAAGATATGACCATTATGAATGCCTTCCGGGATTACATCCAGATCAACCTTGAGAATTATGGGCTAAGGGCCAGAGCTGATGAAAAGAAAGAGCCGGCAGCGATAATAGAACCGGCATTTGAAATGACCGAGAAAATACATGCAGCTGTTGATATGGAAATGCTTTCAGTTGCGCTCCTTGAAACATCCCTGGAAATTCTTAATGCTGAACAGGGGTCTCTTATGCTTCTTGATGATGAGACATCAGAGCTTGTTGTTGAGGCACATAAGGGGACGGCCAATGTGATAATAGAAAAAATGCACATCAGGCCAGGGGAGGGCATTGCCGGCAAGGTCATTGACAGCGGCAGCCCGCTTGTCGTGGAAGATATAGAAAATGATCCCAGAGTAAGGCAGGAGAACAGGCCGCACTACAGGACAAAATCTTTTCTGAGCGCTCCCATCAAACTTCAGGACAGGGTAGCCGGAGTTCTTAATATTTCTGATAAGGTCGAGGGAGGAGCGTTTCATGAAAAAGACCTCAATGTCATCCAGTCTTTCTTAAACAGCGTTTCCATTGCGATCGAGAGAAGTCTCTTGTTTAAGAAGGCCGAGCATCTGAAGAAACTGTCTATTACAGATCCTCTTACCGGCATTTATAATAGACGCTACCTGAACAAAAGGCTGTCTGAGGAAATTACCCGGTACAACCGGTATAAGCATCCTTTCAGTTTTATGATGCTCGATATGGACAAGTTCAAGGAATATAACGATACCTTTGGCCATATAGCTGGTGATAATCTTATTAAAGCGCTTGCTCATACAATTGCAAAATCATTAAGGGTCATCGACATAGCAGCCAGATTTGGCGGTGATGAATTTGTGGCGATTTTCCCCCAGACGCCGAAGGCTGATGCTGTTCAGATTACCAACCGTCTGAAGGAAAAAATCGATGATACCCTGAAAAAGCAAAGCCTTGAACTGCCGTTAAGTGTAAGCATTGGGCTGGCAACCTACCCTGATGATGCGTCCTCCATAATGGAACTCATCGAGAAAACAGACCAGGCATTGTATCTTGCCAAGAAGGGAGGGGGAAACAGGGTGGTATCTCTATGACATGCCCTGATCATTATTCCCCGGTACATATATGTATTTAAAAGAGATCTCAGACAGGAACTTTATTGGAAGAAAAAATGAACTTGAAGTCCTGAAAAGTATTATTTCTGAAGCAGTTTTAGGCGATGCCAGCAGTGTCTTTCTGTCCGGTAACAGGGGCTCAGGAAAAACCTGTCTTTTAAAACGCCTGTTTCAGGAACTGTTTGCTCATCATAACGGACCGGTTCCTTTTTTCTACACGATAAAGACGGCCTTTACATCCATAGAGAATTTCTCAAAAGATTATATCGGGGCCTTTATATTACAATACCTGGCCTTTATGCGGAAGGAATTTTCACTGGTAACATCAGCCTTGTATTCACTAGAGGACCTGCGGGAAATTGCCGGAAAATCAGAAGCTCAATGGATTATAGATATGATTGACAGTTACACGAAGGTCCGTGAGGGCAATGATGCGATAAAGCTCTTATCCTTTGTGCTCTCAGCTCCCTATCAATCATATATGAGCACCAGGAAACCGGTTGCAGTCATCATAGATGATTTTCACAAGATAAGAAAATTTTCCGAGCTTAATGCAGTTGAAAGCGGTCGGGACTTCTGGATGCTCATTGAGAGTCTTATTCAATCAGGACATGTACCTCATATGATTTCCGGCAATCAGGCAGACCTGAACAGGATGTTCTTTGAAGAATCTGCCTTTGGTGAACATATGGATGTGATACATCTTCCCGGTCTGAACAGGGATGACTCAGACAGGTTGTTTACTGTATTGTGTGATAAATACTCCCTCATTTTTGAAGGGGAACTTTCTGATTTCTTTAATTTATTCAATGGGAATCCCCTTTATATTAAAAGCTTTATTCAGGCGGCGCGGCAGGCGGGCCGGTCACTTAACAGAGACGATGCATGGGAAATATACTTTAGAGAGGTTACAAATGGCAAATTTCAGAATTACTGGACATCACTTCTTGAATCCTATATTCCCCAGTTTGAACTCAGAAGACCGACCCTGAACTTCCTCTGGTTTTTGCTAACAAATGATAATGATATTGCCTTGTCAAACCTGACTGAAGACCTGTCAAAGAGGCAGGATGATCTGGACAGGATAATCAGGCATCTGAATGCGTCCGGTGCAGTGGAGACAGGTTTCAGTACGCTTGAGATTGCTGATGACCGGATTCTGGCAGATGTGATAACAGGATTATACCTGAAAGAAATAAAAAGAGAGCCTATTGACAGGATAAGACAGGAGATCATTGGCTCTAAAATTCAGGACAGTACGGAAGAAAAACATCAATCTTTTGACGTAATCATACCTCCTGATCCAGGGGCAGAGCTTGTAGCTGTAAAGTCTCTCGAGCAGGTTGCCCGTCACCATAACATATCTCCGGGCATTATCGGGCAGCTTCAGATAGCGCTTGTTGAGTTATTTGCAAATGTCCTGTCCAGAGACGGAGCCGCAACGGAGAATTATCATGTAAGTTTCAGGGTGACTGACAATACGTTTTCCATGGAAATTGAAACACCGCAGACAGGGCATGATTATTCGTCTCCTGACCATGAGAATGCATTCAGTATGATGCGATTTTACGTGGATGATATAAAGATTGAAAGGGTCATGAACAGCACAAGGATTACGATGACCAAGAATATAAGTAAAGACACACCCGCAGCTCCGTAAGACTCTTCTTCACAAAATACAGATTATTTGGTGTCTGTGCATACATTGCTATTATTTATTTTTGTCATGCCCGAAGCCTGCCCCTGCAGTCTGTAAGCAGGGGTCTGTAATCGGGCCTGCCTGCGGCAGGCATCCAGAACATACTGAAAAAACTGGATTCTCGATGCGAGTCTACGCGAGAGTCGCTCCGACCCGCTTCAAGACTACCGGAATGACAACCATGCGAACAGAGCTCTTAAGGACAGTATCTACTTATAAACCCGTTTGACCCTTGCGCCGATTGAGGTGAGTACTTCATAGGGAATGGTGCTGATTTTCTCTGCTATATCATCAGCTGTAACCTGCTCTCTCCCCTGCCGGCCTATCAGTACGACTTCAGATGTATAACTGACATCCGGAATATCGGTAACATCTACCATTATTGTGTCCATGCATACCCTTCCTGCAACAGGTGCCCGCTTTCCCTTAATCAGCACTTCTCCGTTGTTTGAAAGATTTCTGTTATACCCATCAGCGTATCCTATCGGAATGGTTGCTATGGTGCTTTTGCGTTTGGTAATAAACGTCCTTCCATAGCTTATGGTTGAACCCTTCGGTACTTTTTTGAGCAGCACGATTGTACTCTTTAACGTCATAACCGGCCTGAGCTTATGTTTTTCACAACATCCGTATCCATACAGCATGATCCCGGGTCTTACCATATTGAAATGAGCATCAGGCATGGTAAGTACGGCAGCACTGTTTGCCATATGAATAAACCTGAAAGTAATGCCGTCTTTTTTCAGGGCAGCTATGAGAGAGCTGAACAGGTCCTGCTGATGATTGGCAAATGCCTTGTCCTGTAAATCAGCATCAGAAAAATGGCTCATGATGCCCTCTGGTTTGATATGTGCCAGACCGGATATTTTCGGTATTTCTTTACATGCCCTGTCAACGGGCATTCCAACACGTCCCATGCCTGTATCAACCTTGATATGCACAGGCATAATAATGTCCAGTTTTTTTGCAATGGCATGTATCTTTATTGCTGTTTTGAAATCATAAATAACAGGGACCAGGTTGTATTCGATGCAGGCCTCAGTGTTGTCTCTGTCAAAAAAGACAAGAATGGGAGTTGTTATCCCTGATGTACGGAGAGCAATGCCTTCATGGGTAAAGGCGACTCCCAGCATTGATGCGCCATGATTGATAAGGTGTTTTGAAACCGTCTCTGCGCCATGACCGTATGCATCAGCCTTAACAACCGCCAGTATTTTTTTGTTCCCTGTTTTTTTACGGACTATCCGGAGGTTATGAGAGAGCGCCTTGAGATCGATCTCGGCAAAGACTTTCTGCAGGTTCACTTAAGACTGATTTTCCTTGGTGTCGCCAGATTCTTTGGATTTTTCATCTGGTGTTACATCAATTTCATCCGGTTCGCTGGTGGATTTTTTGAAATTTTTTATAGCCTCTCCGACACCCTTTCCTATTTCCGGTAACCTTCGTGCACCGAAGAGGATGACAACTATCACCAGAATTATGATTAACTCAGTAGCTCCAAGACCAAACATGTTTGCCTCCTCGCTTTATACCTCTGATTTTACTACACTTTCAGCATGAACGAACTTTTTTAAATCCTGCGGCGTGTTTACATTAATCATTGATTTAGCCTCAGGATCAAGGTTCCTCATTTCCCTGACTGGGAGATATTTTACCTTTTTGCTGCGCAAAAAATCTTTTAATGCCTTTTGTCCATGTAACAAGGCTTTTTCCATAGAGGGGGCAAGTCGTGTGGTGTAGCATGCATGAAGAGGTTCAGGCCTGCCATGATACAGAGGCACCACAGCGTCAAAACCCCGCCGCCTGGAAGCCATGAACTCAATTATCTCCCTGTTCAGAAAGGGCATATCACATGCTGACACAAATACCCATGGCTCTGTTGCGTTAATCAGAGAGGTAAAGATACCGGTCATCGGCCCCCGGATGTCATACACGTCACCAAACATATGCATGCCAAAACGGGCATACAGTTCAGGCTGGTTCGTTATGATATACGTGTCCCTGAATATGTGACGGTAAATATTCAGGCTTCTCTCAATAATGGTCCTGTTGCCAACTTTAATAAATGCCTTAAGCACAGGCATTCTGGTATTTTCTCCTCCAGCCAGAATTACTCCTGTAATGTTTTTTATAAAGGGGCCCATACGTCTATTCATGCTGAAGAATCAACCATTACGTACGAATTGCCTTTAAAAACCCGCTCACGTCCAGGCGTGTCTGTACTTCTTCCCTGTCAAACATATTTTTAATTGCAGCCTTATTCTGCTTTAATTCATCATCGCCAATGACAACAACTTTCTTTGCTCCAATCTTATTGGCCTTTCTCATCTGGCTGCGAATCGATGTACCGTCAAAATTCATCTCTGCCCAATACCCTTCTGAACGAAGCTGTTCGGTCAGGAGAAGGGCCCTTCCCGCTGCTTCCTCTCCCAAAGGACATAATAATATTTCAGGACCTTCAGAGACCTTCAGGGAGTCCTTAATCAGCGGGATGATCCTTTCCATGCCAATGGCAAAACCGATGCCGGGGGTGGGCGGACCTCCGAATTCATCAACCATACTGTCATAACGTCCACCGGCCGCAACAGCACTCTGACTGCCCAGATTTTCACTGGTGACTTCAAATGCTGTCTTTGTATAGTAATCAAGCCCCCTGACAAGGTTGGGATTAACCACATGCGGGACATTCAGTTCATTCAGATTTTTTTTCAGGCCATTAAAGTGAATGTCACATTCATCACAGAGAAAATCGATCACCGGAGGCGCACCTTTTCTTGACTCAATACAGCCCGGCACCTTGCAATCAAGGATTCTCAATGGATTAAGGTCAAATCGTCTCTGGCAATCACTGCAGAAACTGTCCAGTTTCCCTTTTAAAAAATTTGTTAATGCTTCCCTGTAATCTGGCCTGCACTTTTTACATCCGATCGAGGTGATCTGGAAATTCAGGCCCTCCAGGCCGATACCCCCCAATAACCTTGACAGCATGGATATGATTTCTGCATCAAGCTTAGGATCATCAATGCCCATTGCTTCTGCACCGATCTGATAAAACTGCCGGTATCTGAAGGCCTGTGGCCTTTCATACCGGAACATGGGCCCGGTATAGTAGAATTTTTGAGGAGAAGGATTGTTATAAAGATGGTGCTGAACATACGCCCTTACAAATGAAGCCGTACCCTCCGGCCTGAGGGTGACACTTCTGCCTCCCTTATCTTCAAATGTGTACATCTCTTTTTCAACTATATCAGATGTCTCGCCGATGCTTCTGATGAATATATCGGTTGATTCAATAATAGGGAGCCTTATTTCCTGATACCCGTAGTTCCTGAAAATATGTGCTGCTGTTGATTCAATGTGCTGCCAGGCTGCAATGTCAGGGGGAAGAATGTCCTGAAGGCCTTTGAGGGTCTTATACTTCATCCGGTGTTTCTTCCTCGCGTTCCTTGTCAAATTCCATCATTCTCAAATGGCTTTCGATGAGCCTTTTTAACTCTTCTTTAAAGTGGCGCCTGATGCCTTTAAGGTCTGTAATGTCCTCATGTATCTTAACGGCCTTTGTCTGGGCATCTCGTAAGACTTCATCAGCCCTGAGCTCCGCCTCCTTTTTAATAAGTTCCGCATCTTTTTTTGCTGTGTTCTTGTAATCTTCAACCATCTGCTGGGTGCCGATCAGCGTGTCTTTCAGGGTTGTTTCCAGATTCTTGTATTCCTTTAACTGCTTTTCATATCTTTTGGACTCTTCTCTAAGGTTTGCGTTATCTCTCAGCAGTTCTTCCATCTCTTCCCTGATGAGCTCAAGGAATGAGTCAACTTCCTCCATATCAAAGCCTTTTAATCTTGAAGAAAACTGCTTTTGCTGAATATCAAGTGGTGTTATTCTCATCTGTAATCCCTCATTTTTATATCGTTAATCGGTATAAGTAAAAAATTTTTAGTTTTTAATTCATAGTTCTTTGTTCTTAGCTCTATCTCATTCTCGCAGCTATTCCAAGTAATGAGGCTATAAAAAAGTGTTTTATAAAATAGATGAGTAAAATAACGATCATTGGTGATATATCGATTCCCATGGCCAGGCCGATCTTTCTTCTGATCGGTCTTAATACAGGATCTGTGACCGAGTAAAGGAACCTGACAATAGGATTATACGGATCCGGATTAACCCAGCTAATCAAGGCAGAGACAATGATTATGTACATATATAATGTAAGGACTATGTCAAGAATAGATGCGATTGCGTGAATTAAATTTCCAAAAATGAACATGTATTTCCTCCTGTTGCCATGGACATTATAACTAATTTGATATATTTTCGATCGAAGATCGTATTAAGTTACTCTGAGTTCTTCCCCAGTTCAACAGACCTGTCCCTGGCTGCTGTAATGGCTGCCAGTACCACATCAAACAAACTTTTATCGCTAAAGGCATCAAGACCTGCTGCAGTGGTGCCGCCGGGAGAGGTTACCATCTCCCTTAATTTTGACGGGCTCATGCCAGTATCAAGCAGCTGTGCAGTGCCTATTGCTGTCTGCACAGCCAGTGTGCGTGCATCGTCATCACGTATGCCCAGTTTCACTGCACTGTCAATCATTGCCTCAATAAAAAAAACGATAAAGGCAGGACCACTTCCTGAGACTGCGGTAACTGCATCCATGTACGTTTCAGGCAGGGTAATGACCTTTCCGACAGACATAAGGATTTCTTTAACGACAGAAATGGTAGTATCTGAAAAACATTCACACAGGGACATCACGGACATCCCCTCCTGCACGAGCGCAGGAGTATTGGGCATGACCCTGATAATTTTTTTTGTGTTTAATTTAGCCGTAAGGTAATCCAGTTTGATGCCTGCAGCGATAGACACAACTGTTTTGGCTTCTGTAACAGCCGTACTGATCTCATTGACGACTTCATCCATGTTCTGGGGCTTCACAGCAAGAATAATGATTTCCGAAGAATCAACAACCTTCCTGTTGCTCCCTGTTGTGACAGCGCCATAGGTGTCATGCAGATACTGTCTTCGTTCCTGTGTTGGTTCAGAAACCATGATGTCTTTCATGCCCTGGGCAGTCATTCCCTTTATAAGGGCTTCTGCCATGTTTCCACCGCCTATAAAACCGATTTTCATATTATTCCTGTGTTAGTGGCTGTGTCATGATCGGAAAAATACGTAAACTGTCATTCTGCACCTGTTTCAGAATCTCGTATAGTAAATATATTGTTAAAATTGAGATCCTGAAACAAGTTCAGGATGACAAAGTGACACAATCCATTATTTAATAAATTAATTATTTAATTATTTTTCAATGTCTTTACAATTTGTACTAATAGTTCCTCTCACCAAATATTGATGTGCCAACTCTCACCAGTGTAGCGCCTTCCTCGACAGCCACCTGATAATCATTCGACATGCCCATTGACAGCTCTTTTAAAGGATAGCCTTTTTTCAACGCATTTTCAGCAATAGTGCTCAGCCTTTTAAAATAGGGCCGGGACCCCTCAGGATCATCAAAAAAAGGAGGTATGGTCATGAGGCCTTCCAATGCCACACTGTCCAGCCCCATTATCGTGTCAAGAAGGGCCATCAGTTTACCCTCATCCACACCATGTTTTGCCGGTTCATCAGCGAGTTTGACCTGAACCAGGATACGTTGTGTCTTACCAGCATTGGCGGCATGCCTGTTTAGTTCATCCGCGAGAGAAACAGAATCAACAGAATGAATCAGGTCAAACAGCCGGACGGCCGTCTTTGCCTTGTTTTTCTGAAGACTGCCGATAAGGTGCCATTCAATTCCCTTTGTCCTACCCACCTTGCCAGGGGCGGAAATAGGGGGGATAATCTTCTGTCTTAGTTCCTCGATCTTTTCTTTGGCTTCCTGCACGCGGTTTTCTCCGAGATGCATTACCCCTGAACGAATCGCCTCTTCAATGCGTTGTACATCCACGGTCTTGGAGACTGCTATCAGTTTAACAAGACCAGGATTTCTTCCGGCCCTGGCAGCAGACTCGCATATATTACCATGTACCAGTTCAAGGGCATCTGCTATTGCCATAGTTCTAGAAGCTTAGCATGTTTGTTTTTTGTTGGCAAGACGGGAAAGGTGAATTTCATTATTAATTCATGATACTTATGTTATTATTGATTACTATGAGCAATGGCAGAATACTTGTAGTTGAAGATGAGAGTAAGATCGCTGACATAGTCAAGGCTTATCTTGAGAAGGACAATTTCAGTGTGACCGTTGCCAGGACAGGTCAGGAGGCAGTTTCTGTAT
>CAMYJJ010000031.1 GCA_947258735.1 Thermodesulfovibrionia bacterium
ACAACCTTGTCCAGGTCAGTCTCAAGGAGCATACATATGCAGCAGCACATAACCTCGTAGCGATCATAAAAGACAGCTACATGGAATACGAAGATCACATTCCCAAAGCAGTTATCACTGCGTTGGCACATGACATAGGCAAAATACCCGAATACAGGCTCTCCGGCGCATATAACACATATGAACATCATCTTATCAGTTCCAATAAGCTTATGGAACTATTTACCGGCAAGGACCTGTTCTGGATCAGGCAGGCAGTCCATGCAGTAGAAAACCATCATGCATATACAACAGATGATTTTACTCTGCTTCTTAAACAGGCTGACAGGCAGGCACGGCAGATGGAGCTGATAAAGTTTTCCAAAGGGTACTCAATTATCTCATTTGAAGAGTGGTTTAAAGCAGATGAATTATACAAAAGTATTGAACCCCACATTAACTATATCCAGTCATATAAAAGATGGGTTGCTTTTACATTTAAAGGCATTGTTTATTGCAAACCGGACTTTTTATATGACAAGGCCAAAGAGCTATGCAGGGAGGCAAAGGCACTTGATGTTGCCTTTATCTATGATTCCGAGAAACAGAACGCCCTCAGAAAAATAGTCTCCACATTAAGAAAGACGGGGATGATACCTGATTTTCTCAAACCCAATCAGTACACAAGGAAATTTGAATTAAAGACACATGTGGGCAAACAGAGATATATACTTACACCCCTGAAATGCAGTGAGTCATTCAACCTGCAGGAGCTTGAATCAAGAAAGATGGGTATCCTTGAGATTATAGACAGGGTAATTCCCTGTTGATAACTTTTATGTTATCCTTAATAAGGAAGAAAGATCAAAGCTTAACACTAATATAATAAACTTAAACTCAAACGTGCCATTTTGAATTAATATTTCATCTGTTACTCCATAATTACACTTAACAAATTTTACATAATTATGCATTTTCTTCTTTCTCAAGTGGTGTATCATTGGATATTATGTACTAGGCGAATCAAACTTAGCATAACAATTTTGCATTTCGGATCACGATATTTAACCGTATTTTCCAATTACAAAGGATCAGATTATGGCGAAATCAAAATCTAACTCGCGATATGATACCTCTTTGAATGTTGATTTAATTCCTTCTGGCCCTGCTGGAGAGCAGAGTATGTGGTGTATTTCAATTACAAGCCTTGACTTTCCAGAAGATAATAAAATAACTCTTTTAGCCTCTGAAGACCAACAGCTTGTTGATCTCCACGAACTTATTGATGAATTCATTACATACGATAAAAATGATACATATAAGGCTGAACTGGCGGACTTATTAGAGTCACTGGCCAGGAAAATACGGGGCAGTTTAAAAGGTAAAGACTAACGGCATGCCATTGGAAACATTGCATTGAAATGCTGAAGTTTAATCTTGCAATTTAATTTTTCTGAGTCTTATTAATTACTTCTTACCTCTTATTGATATGCCCTCCTTGATGTGAATATTATCCTTTGATTATTATACATTTAAAATTTTTAAAATTTTTATTGACAATCATTTCTTACTTAGGCATAATATTTTCCGAGGGTTTTTTGGCATATCTTTAATTCAACTTACAATTGATTGCTTCGTATTAATGTGTTTAGACGAAGCATGTGTATATCTTTATAACTTAAGTCTTTTATAAGACCTATTGGGCGAGGAACGTATATTCCTAAAGGTTACCCGGCGTATGGAATATACACGCTAAATTATAGTTTTTTTTATCAGACTTATGCGCTTATTCTTTTAATTGTAATATGAAAACTAAAGATTGAATATCTGGGGGTGCATGTGTATTATTCTCGCATATTAAGATTCATTTCAATTATTGTTTTATTCTTCTTTTCATGGACATTTGGCGGATTGTTTGATATCGCGTATGCGGTGAAAAGCAGCGATCAGCAATCAGCTGCCAGCGGTCAGCAGACACCGAAAGAAAAAAGAACCGAAGAAAAACTGACTGATGCTCTCGTTGACATTGAAAAAGTTCTCACCGATGTATCAACTGATGTTGCAATTAAAAAGGACAAGCTGAAAGCCAAGAAGACTGAGATAGAATCACTTGATTCAGAATTAAAGAAGCAGTTTTCTGATACAGAGAAGAAGTTAAAAGATTCAGGGATTTCACCGGAGATATTAAAAAGGCATTCTGATTTTGTAAAGAAATATGAAGATAATCTCAATGAACTGAAGAATAATATTGATGCCATTGATAAAGCAAAAACAGAAGCAGAAGCTGATATAGAGATTGAGAAGACAAAGGCTCATCTAAAGAAATTAAAGCCACCTAAAATTCATAAACCTCTCGATCCGAACAAACTTCCGCACAGGACATCAGAGCCGGTATTTAAAGAACCGAGAACTGCACCGGAACAGTTTACAAATAATCAATTAGCATACAGCATTCATGAAGACAGCTCTCAGCGATCAGCGGTCAGCATTCAGCATATTACCCCCCTCAATCCCCCCTTGGTAAGGGGGGAAGTAAAGAGGGCATATGATCCTATCCTCGTTGCTTCGGCTGGCTCACTGTCTGGTCTTTTATCTAAAGATTCCGATCACCTTTATTCCCCCTCTCCCCTGGCGGGAGAGCGTTGGGGTGAGGGGGACCAATTTACGCCTGATCTTCCGAGCTTCCGCTCTGACAGGACCGAACTCTCAGATTACCTGCTCCTTGCACAAGCCTCAAATCCTCCCACTTCTGCTGATCTCGCAGAGACTATAGAAGTACAGTTCACTCCGGCCATAACAGCTAAAGCAGCTGAGCTTGGAAATGATCCGGTAAAGATTTATAACTGGGTACGTAATAATATTGAGTTTGTGCCAACCTATGGTTCGATTCAGGGCGCAGACTATTGTCTTCAGACGAAATTGTGCAATGCCTTTGATACAGCCAGCCTTTTAATAGCGCTTCTTCGTGTCTCCGGCATTCACGCCAAATATGCAGAAGGGACCGTAGAGATACCGATTGAAAAGGTAAAGAACTGGCTTGGAGGGTTCACCGATTCATTTGAAGCATTGAGTCTACTGTCATCAGCAGGTATTCCCACAACCGGGATGACTGTTGGCGGAGAGATGAGGTATGCAAGAATGGAGCATGTCTGGGTAGAGGCATGGATAGACTACTTCCCGTCGCGCGGTGCACGGCATAAGGCAGGCCAGGGAGAATTATGGATACCTCTGGATGCCAGTTTCAAGCAGTATACCTACACCCAGGGAATAGACATCCAGTCAGCAGTCCCTTTTGACGCTCAATCGTTTATAGACCAGATACAGGCGACTGCAACGATTAATGAGGCTGAAGGATATGTGACCGGTGTTGACTCTCAATTTATCGATCAGACAATGACTGATTATCAGACACAAGTAGAAAGCCATATAACCCAGAATTATCCTGATGCAACAGTTGGTGATGTACTTGGCACAAAGGAAATAGTACCTCATAGCTTTACGTATTTGCTTGGTACGTTGCCATACAGGACAATTGTCAGAGGAATAGATTATTCAGAAATTCCTGACTCATTAAGGCATAAAATACGTTTCAGTGTTGTAAAAGATTTGATTGATGAGCTGTCAGGCACACCGATCGATATCACAAAGAGCCTTCCCGAGCTTGCCGGCAAGAAATTGACATTGAGCTATACACCTGCCACTCCTGCTGATGAGCAAATAATAGAATCTTATGAGGGAATATATGATACACCAGTTTATATAGTTAATATGAAGCCACAATTAAAACAGGAGGGGATTGTTATTGCCACCGGTAGTGATATCGGTCTTGGAAATCAGGAAAAGTTTGAAATGGTATTTAGTGGGCCTAATCTTTCCCCAGATATTGTATCGAATGATGTCACTGCAGGTTCTTATAATGGCATTATTATCAACTCAAATAAGATATCAGATGACTTATTAGAAGAACGAAGAATTAAAGTAAATAATGCTTACGGAACCGTGGATAACAGCAATATTTACACAGATGAATATATAGGGGAACTTCTTTATGTAACAGGTTTAATTTATTTTTTCGAACTTAATATGTATGAAAATATCGCATCAAAAAGAAACGATGTAATTAGCATATCAAATATATCAGAAAATATTGTTACCAAAGATCTTAAAATATCATATCTATTTGATATACCATTTAATGCAGAAGAAGGTGGCATGATTATCGATGTTGATAGACATATATTTTCCTCATCTTCAAAGTCCGGAGATAAGTCAAAATCTTTAGAGTTTATGTTTGCGTCAGGTTATCTAGGATCGAGCATGGAGCATGGCATATTCGAGCAAATGTACAATGAAAAAGGGACATCAGCTGTTATGGCATTGAGTAAGGCAAATGAGCTCGGCGTACCTGTTTTCACAATAAATAAGACTAATATTAATTTAATAATGCCAAATCTTCAGTTAGATAATAACACGATAACTGATATTCAAAATGCAGTTAATGCTGGAAGAGTTGTTACTGTTTCTGAAACGACTGTTAACGTAAATACTTGGACTGGAGTTGGTTATATTATATTAGATCCTAATACAGGAGCTGCAGCTTATATGATAAGCGGCGGTTATTCAGGTGGACAAAGCAATGTGCTGTTAAGTAAATTCAAAGAATATATTCCTTGTATTCTCGCAATATTAGATTTCAGTGCACTTTTTATTGGAGGATCACTTTTCTTGCTTGCAACTGTTGAACTGCTGTTCCTTGCTTTTGTGACACCTGTAGGTATATTCGCAGCAACCTTATTAGCATTACAAATAACTTTCATAATGATATTTATGATATTAGTTATTGCTTCAATTGGTTTATATTTGGATCGGTTTGAGAACGATTATAGTGAATGTATGTCTCAATAAAAATAAAGAGGACTTATGTTAGAAGCATTTGTATACCTGACTATTTGTGTAATAGTTTATCTGTCTTTGATATATAAAAAAACTAAATCGCGTGCAATTATTTCATATATATCATTAGGATCGTCAATCATTTTTACAGCAGCAGCTATAATTTTTTTCATGTTCAATTCAGACTTAGGTCCACTGGTAATCATGTATGCGTTAGTATTTTTATTACTATTCTTGGGTATTGGTAAGTCAACACCAATTGAGACATGGGAAAAAATATATAAAGAGTGTAAAAGAGAATTTTTTATTAATGAGTTAGATAATGGAACTTATCTAAGCAACTTTCTTTTTATACAAAGGAAAGTACTGGGATATACGAAAGAAATCATTTATGCAGCACTGATAGCAACAGTATTTATCGCAATTTGGATTTTTATAAAGAAATCTTTCTTTTAAAATAAGGGCCTATATTAGGAATGGCTCTCGAGTTACAACTTATAAGAAGGTATTACTTAGTTCTTTGACAACGATAGGGGAGGAGCGGATTTAGAACTTCCAGAAATAATGATCAAGTACTTTGAAATTATACATTTTTTGGATAAGCTTGCCATCCCTGCGAGCCTCATTTTTATTATTTGGGCTGTAACGTACGCTTTGGTAATAGCGTTAGGCGGCATCATGGCATTTGCAACAGCATTAGGCTCAGCTTTACTAGCCATCTCCATAGGGTGGATTATCGCGGGTATTTTGATTGGGATTATATTAGGGATTATCTTTCTTCTTTCCGGATTAGATGATAGGAAAGCATGGTATGCCTTTAAAACGGAGCTATCATGGAAAACATAGATCTCATAATTTACCTCGCTATTGCAGGAATTATATTACCATTTTTTTTCCCTCTTGTATATTTGCCACTCATTATTGTGGAGAGATCTAAGTTATCAAAGATTACCAACATCCAAGAATTTAAGGACAATATAAGGATATGGGTAAAAAACAGAAAAATTCCGGTAATTAAGAAATGGTTTAAACGAGGAGATACTTTGACAACAACTGAGATTATGGACAGGATTAGGAAAGAAGAAGAGAAACTCAAAGAGGCCATACGATATTTTTTTATTGCACTTGCCTTTCCTCTTTTTGGTGTTTATGTTTCTTTGATTAAGGTTGTTGGAAATTACTATATAAAAGTTAAGACAGATTATGTGATACCTCACACTTTTCCTAAGGCAGAAGCGTTTACTCTTATTGCTCTTTCGGTATGGATAGGGGTAGTTTTATGTTTAAAGCTTTTTCATTACAGAATAAATATGTATCTTAAAAAAATTAAGGAACTAGAATATATAGAAAGTTGATATAGAACTCTAGGTTGTCTTGTTAAGGAGGAAAAAAGATTAAGATGTATGCCTTTAAAAGGAGCCACTATGAAAAACATTGAGGCTGTAATCATAGAGGTTGCAATTACAGTAAGCATATTATCTTTTCATCCTTTTATGAAGTGATTGAACGGGGTTGAAGCTTCAGATATCATTCTCATGAAGGCAAGTGATTGTTATTTTAATAAATAAGAATAATCATAGTTTTTGAACAGCGGTTATTGTCTTTTTTCATACGAATTAAAAGTATCCAAATCTATGTTTTTATCATCTGTAAGTGTCAACGAGACTTGCAATTGATTTTAGCAGGGCAATGGTAATTTTAACGGCATACATAAATAAATATCTAAGAATAAATATCCAATTTAATAAATATAGGGGGGCGTCATGAAAAAAGCAGTGGCATGTCTGTTATTCATTATTTTGTTACTTGGCAATACAACTACCTTTGCCCAAGATCAGGAAATAATAAACGGTCTTAATTATCTTATAAGTACCCAAAACCCTGATGGCTCATGGGGTGGTGCGCCTTCAAGCAGTGAAGTGTTACCAAGTACTGTTACAGTTATTGAAACAATGCTTGAGTTAGGAGAGTCATCTTCTCAAAACTATTTTGATAGTGTTTCATGGCTTGAGAACCAAAATCTGTATACAACAGACTATCTTTCCGCAAGGATTCATGCTTTATCAGTGGCAGGTACTGATGAAGCTACACTTCTCACATATCTTGATACTATTTATACAGATGCATGGGGAGGGTATGCAGACTATGAGGTGAATAATCTTGATACATCTCAAGCCTTGCTGGCCCTGCATAAGATAGAATTTACTGATCTTGAAACAATTGGATATGCCTTGAGTTATTTACTTGATAACCAGAACGTTGATGGCGGCTTTGGTTTATCAGCAAACGATGACAGTAGTACCTATGTGACAGTGATGATAATGCGAACATTTAATTCCTATCATGGCACTTTTGATCTCCAGGCGGAAATCGATGACGCTGCAGCCTATCTATTAACAAAACAAAACACGGACGGAGGATTTGGTTCAAGCCCTTCAACTGTGTATGAAACAGCGCTTGCAACAATGGCGTTAATCGAATCAGGGCAAGGCGGTGCCTTGCCCTTGCAGGATGCAACTACGTATCTTCAAACTACTCAACATGCGAACGGGTCATGGGAGGATGATCCCTATTCAACAGCATTGGCGCTTCATGCAATATCAAATGTAATACCAGATCTTACACTGTCAACGAGTGATATAACATATACACCATCCGTACCTACTCCCGGTGAAACAGTAAGTATCACCGCAACAGTATTCAATAATGGTCTTTCTGATACTAGTAATGTACCGGTCAGTTTTTATGACGGTGACCCTGATGCCGGGGGAATATTTATCGGAGAAGCGGTCATTTCTCAGATTCCACTAGATGGAAGCGGGATTGCTTCAGTGAACTGGACTGCAACAACAGTAGATGTCCATAATATCTTTGTTCTCGTTGATCTTGCAGATGCAATTAGAGAGGTTAATGATGACGACAACCTTGCGATCGGGCAGATAAGAGTCTATGAGCAAATGGACCTCACCATTGAATCGATAACCTTTCTCCCTGCACTACCCTCACCAGGTCAACCGGTGGATGCTCAGGTAAAGGTTCTTAACATGGGAGGGTTATCGGCAGACAATATCTCGCTCAGGCTTGATATTGACGGGGTTATGGTTGAAGAAAGAATCATCGCATCCCTCGGCAGCCTTCAGAGTAAAACCGAGACGTTTATGGTACAGAATCTCACCGATGGCTTTCACCAATTGACAGCAACAGTAGACCCCGATAACTTATTTCTAGAGGGGGATGAGGCGAATAATAGTATCTCTGAATCCATTGAGTTCAAGGAGCGGGTAGACCTTGTAGCGAGCAGCTCTGGAATATTCTTTTCAGACAGGTATCCCAAGGAAGGTCAGATTATTTATCTGTCTGCGACCGTGTATAATTCGCGGGAAACCATCGCAAACAATGTTATTGTCAGACTCTACGACGGTGATCCTGATATTGGAGGATCTCAGATAGGTGGAGATCAGTTTATTTCAAGCATTTCTGGTGGTGGTTCAGGCTCGACTGACTGGATTCCCTATGATACCTTTGGTATGACAGGAAGACATTTCGTGTATGTAATTGTCGATCCTCTTAATAGTATCGAGGAAACAGATGAGATTAATAACAGGGCTATATCCGGTTTCCATGTTGAAAGAAGGGCAGATCTGATAGTGGAGGACATTCAGTTTAATCCAGTATCGCCAGAGGACGGCGATTATGTTCAGATAAAAGCAGTTATTAAGAATAATGGCTCAGAACAATCAGAAGCAACGAAGCTCAAGTTTTATATAGGGGACCCATCATCTGGTGGTGACCAGTTAGATATTGATAAGAGTCTACCAGCCATTGATTCCGGTGCTACAAGGACAAGCCAATTTAATCTAAATACGACAGGAAAAACTGGAGATAACGAGATCTTTGCAGTTATCGATCCATTTGATACAGTTGATGAAATTAATGAATTAAACAATACCCTAAGCAGGATGCTAACTGTGCAAGCATCGACGAGGCCCGACCTAACGTTAACATCATCAGATATTACCTTTACCCCTGAAAAACCCGCAATGGGCGATCTTATAACTATTTCAGCACGGATACAAAACATAAGAAATACTGCAACAACTTCAGTAGATGTTAATTTCTATAATGGTGATCCTTTATCAGGTGGAATACTTCTTGGGACATCAACAATCCCGGCTTTATCAGGAATGGGATCGGAGATTGCCGCTTTGACTTGGGATACAACTAATGTAACTGGCAAACATGAGATTTATGTTTCTGTAGACCCTGACAATACAATCACAGAGGCGAATGAACAGAACAATGGAGCATCGGCTGTTACTAAGATTGGGCTTCCCGGGGGGGCCGCACCTCAGAACCTGACAGCGATTTCAGTCAATGGCACGGATATCGAACTCAACTGGGAACCGGGGTCAGAGGCTGCAACGTACGGAATTATCGGATACAACGTTTATAGAAACAATGTATGGGTAAACAGCCTAAGAAATATATCGAAAGACGGTATAGTTTCAGCAAGTTCTTCATACAGTTCACAGTATTCGCCTGAGAAGTCTGTTGATGGCAATATAAATACTTACTGGTGGGTGGGTTTAAATGCAGGACAGCCCCAGTGGTTGCAGGTGGATTTTTCTTCAGTACGGAAGATCAATAGAGTGGCGATTTCCTGGTACAGATCGTATTATGCAACAGATTTTGAAATACAGACGTGGGACGGGGTACAGTGGACAACACAGCAGTCGGTCACTCAAAGTACAGGTGGGATTACTGTGCATACACTCCCGTCACCGGTGATTACCGATAAAGTCAGGCTTTATGTAACAAAAGGAAACATAACCAATTATCCGGCGGTAGTTGAGGAGATTGGCATCTATGAGGACAACTTTATAGAGGGAATTACATATCTTGATACAGGACTTGGGACCGGCACCTATACCTATTATGTAGCAGCAGTGGACAGTGCCGGTATCGAGAGCGTACCCTCAAATGAGGCATCGGCGAGTCTTGGCATTGATCCTCCTGCGATTCCCACTGGACTATCAGCAGATGTCAACGGATTTGATATCAATCTGAACTGGAATGCAAACAGTGAACCGGATTTATCGGGTTACCGAGTGTACCGTGATGGTTTGAATGTTGCCAATGAAAAGCGAGGGGCCTTCATAGTTGGCAGTAATGCTTTAACTTCACTTAACAGAATAATTGATGGGTACATTGGAACATTCAGCTATACATATTGGGATAGTACACCACGAGGAACGGTGACAATAGTGCTCCCCCGTGTCTATGAAATAGACAGATTGAGGATGCTGCTCTATGAGGCTTCCGATAACCGGTTTTACCGGTTTAAGATTGAATCTTCTGTGGACGGAGAGAACTGGCAAATAGCAGTGAATAAAACTGCGGGCCAATGGAATGGATGGCAGGAAGAGATATTTGCCCAACCTATCCATGCAAAATATTTTAGGATAACAGGTACATTCTGTTCTACGGAAAACCAATTCAAGATTATGGAATTTGAGGCCTATTCACCGGAAGTCGTACCCAAGAAGCTCGATACAGTAGGAACAGTTAATATTGTACGGCAAAACTATTATAACTTAGAAGAATTTATCTATGATTGGAATGTCGGCTCAAGACTACCGAGAAAGTTTTTCTTTTCCGAATTTAGCACTGAAGAAAAGGACATCCTTTCAATTTATGATAGGGACACGGGTTTACTCCTTGCGAGTTACTCCGGTGATCTCGGCGCATTTATAACTCCACCGCTCTCAGCACAGAACTACCGGTTTTCTTTTCAACCTGACTATGAAGGAACTGCCCCAGGATTTTATATAACAAAATATATAATTTCTGGCGTACAGACTTCAACTGCTCATACAGATTCAATTTATCAGAATAATGATTACAGCTACGCGGTAACTGCTATGGATACGGCCGGGTATGAGAGTGGTCTGACCAGCATCGTTACTGCATCCATTTCCGATCTAACACCCCCTGCTTCACCTCACAATATCTCAGCAACTGCGGGAAATGGATTTGTGGAGCTTATATGGTATAACAATAACGAATCCGATCTGGCCGGATACAATATTTACAGAAACGGTGACCTCATTCCGGTCAACGGGAATCAACTCATAACCGAGAATACATATGAGGACCTTGATGTGAACAATCTTGTGGCGTATACATATCAGATAACAGCCATGGATGTAAATGGCAATGAGAGTGCTCAATCAGCTCCCGCCACTGCTGTGCCAACGGGAATAGATTTAACAATCAATCAGTCTCAATCAGCCACTGACATATTCATTTTCCCCAAAAAACCTAGCATATTTGATACAGCCACAATAACTGCGCTTGTAAGAAATATCGGTCCGGATACAGTAAATAATGTGACAGTCAATTTTTACAATGGTGACCCTGATGCAGGAGGATTGTTCATTGGGTCAACAGTCATTACGGAGGATATTACCGAGAATGGTGCTGAGATTGCACAGATAACCTGGGATCTGGTGGATGCAGAGGGTTTGCATACTATTTTTATAGTCGCTGACCCTGATCAGGAATTCCCTGAACTTGATGAGGGAAATAACAGGGCCTCTAAGACATTAACGGTCACGACCAATCCTGTTCTTAATGTTGACGTAAATACTGTCAGTCCTGAGAGCTTTCCCACCATTGAGGCAAAGCTGAGAGTGAGGGATTCAAATGAAAACGGCATATTCGGGTTAAATGAAAATAATTTCAACGTCATTGAGGAGGGTGCGGAGGCATTGCCAATAACGCTTACTCCCCTGTCTGATCACCAAAACGAGATACCAAAAGTAGATATTGTGTTTGTCATCGACACATCAGGGAGTATGTTCGACGAATTGCAAACAGTATGTGGAGTGATTGATGATATTGTGGATATATTGGCTGTGCAGGGAATTGATATTGGTTATACGATTTACGGGTTGAAAAATCAACATGACTGCTCAGTAGCGCTGACAGAGGTAATATTCAATGGTCAGCCCAAAACCGCAAGTAGCGAGGACTGGGGCCCCGGTACCACCTGGGCAGCATTGATGCATCCCTGGAGAGAAGGAGCTTCAAGGATTGTCATCCCGATAAGTGACGAAAATGCTTATGAGGGAAGTGGTGAAACACAAGAGGATCTGGACTCCATCCAGGAAGCCATTGAGGCCTGTTTAGCCAATGAAGTTATTGCATACCCCTTTTACTCAGAAGGTGGAACCGTTCAATCAGAAGCGGTGACCCTTGCGACAGGAACAGGCGGTATGGCTTATGACTTTGTTAACGCGAACCAGGTCATTAACGAGATAGTCAAGGCTGCACACAGGTCGATGAGTGATTATCTAATAACCTTTTCATCGCCGAACCTGGCACGGGATGGAACATTAAGAGATGTGAAGATTGACGCATTCTACGGTATAGCATCGGGAACAGATACTGGCCAGTACGAGGCTCCTTTGGACATCAACGTGGATCTGGTTGTAAATTCTCTATCATTGTCAAATACCAATCCTCTTCCCAGTGATACAGTTATCGTTACTGGAGAAATCCATAACCTTGGAGGTACATCGGTAGATGATATTCTAGTGCAGTTTTATGATGGGGAACCCGCCTATGGTATCCAGATAGGAGATGATCAGATCATATCCAGCCTATCACCTGCAGGCATTATATCGCTTTCAGTTCCATGGCTTGCAACATCAGGGACACATGATATCTATGTAGTCGTCACTATACCGGACGGTGTAACTGACATTAATGAAGACAATAATGTTTCGTTTGTGATCGTATCAGTCCCTGGACCTGTGATGCCTGAACTGGGCGTAACAGCCAATGATATAACCTTTTTTCAGGACCCGGCAACAAGAGGTGAATTCCTTGATATACAGGCCATCATTCATAATACCGGCAGTGACGCAGCGAATATACTCGTTCAAACTTATCTGGGCGATCCTCTCAGTGGAGGTGTTCTGATTGGCTCAACAACAATACCTTCTCTCACCGCAAACAGAACTGTGAATGTTCAAATGCAGTGGCTTGTTGACACTGTTGAGGGTGCTTATGATCTCTACCTTTGGATAGATCCATTAAATGATATCGAAGAAGGAAATGAGGGTGATAACATTGCGTACACTACGTTCATTGTCAAAGAAAGGGAGCTCACCATTGACGTTACAACAGACAGCCAGCAGTACGATGCGCTCTCAGATGCAGGCATAACAGTTGAGATAAAGAATAACACAGCTTCGCTATTGACAGGGACCGGTGAGGTTTATATAGAAGACCTCTCGGGCAACAGCGTTGCCCCTGTGGGCACTTTTACTGTGACTGATCTTGTGCCAACAGGTTTGACCAGCTGGACATACAGAATCCCGGTAACGGTTACTGCACCCTGGGACATGAAGGACACACTTGTAGAGGCGCTTGTGGACGTTGATACGATCCTTCAGGATCTTGGTATTTCGGATAAGACCGTTGATGTCAATTCAATACGGGTCCTTGAGGTTGATGCAGGTGGTCTTCCTGTTGATGAAAAACAGGCCCAATCTACCTTCGAGACACCTTTGCAGGCCAGAGTAATATGGCTTATGGATGGATTGACGGTAACAGATTCACTCAGGAATTTCTATATCTATTTCGATACAACTGACAGTGGAGCCAAAGAAGCTTCTGCATATACAAACATTCCGGAAACAGGCAAGCTCATAGCATACAGTGATGACAGTGGTGCTGTATATACCTCTGAAAGCAACGGAGATGGTACATTTAACATTTCTCTCCTTGTAGATGATGTTTCTTCTTCAGGTAATGACAGGACCCAGGGTATAGTGCTGGATGATTTCAATGATGACGGGTTTATCGATATAGTAACCGGTTCCGGTTCCACTGCTGAAATCTATTATTACGAAAATACGGCAAATGGCTTAAACAGTTTTTCTCCACCATCAGTGGTAGGGTCAATAATTGCTCATAGCTACATTATGGACATGGCTGCAGCGGATTTTAATAATGATGGACATAAAGATTTTGTCGTGAGCGGGAATGCGGTTAATCATTTGTATCTGTTTACAGGAAATGGAGACGGAACATTTATTCAATCAATAATACCCACTCCATATGGGAACAACTATTTCAGAGGCAAAGCAGCGGTTGATATGAATGAAGATGGCAATCAGGACCTTCTTGTTGGAAACCATATCGGTGTTATCTACTTATACAGAGGCAATGGTGATGGCTCATTCCTTGCACCTGTTCAGGTAGTTGATATCGGATCTAATCCTTATGGTCTTGTAGCAGGAGATTTTGATGAGGATGGAATATTGGACATAATAACAAACAACAGCAGTTCAGGTGATTCCTATCTTCTGAAGGGCCGTAACGACGGAACGTTCGAAACGCCATTACTCATTCAAACTCTTAATACGTATAACAATTCGGCTTTTGATACTGGAGATTTTAATAATGACGGGCACATAGATATAATAGCGTCAACATCTTCAACCAGGTCAATAGTATACTTTGCAGGGAATGGAGACGGGACATTTGAATTTGGAAACTCCATTGCTTCAACCTCCTATAGCAGCCTTGGCATCAGTTCTTCACCAGCATTGCCTGAAGTACATCCTGCATTAGGTACCCCGGAAATTATCCCATCCCAGTCTTATACCTTTGTATGGAGTACGGGAAGAACATTGCCGGATAACTACAGGGTTCATGTCACTTTTTCAGAGAGTACGGAAATCATGGCAGATGGGTACGCCCTTTTTGAAATACTCCCGGATATCAGTATTGAATCAAGCATTGTCACAGATAAGGTTTCCTATAGTGCAAATGAGCCGGTGACACTCACTTCAACAGTAACGAGTCTGAGCGAAAATACGATCTTAGAAAACCTTTCAGCTATATTGACCATAACTGACAACCAAGGTGCAGAGTTTTTTACTGAAACCAGTTCCATAAGCCTCTTAACTCCGGGTCAACGTTGGGAATGGAATACGTACTGGAGCACATCTACTGTTTCACCAGGAGACTACCCCATATTTCTTGAAGTGAATGATGCCTCAGGGAATCAAATCTCTGCGAACACGGGGACTATAACAATCAGTAGCATAGTTGATCCATCGTCTCTGCTGAGTGGCCAGATATCCGTAGATCAACAGAGCATCTTGCAAGGAGAGACATTGAGCATAGACTACAGTATAACCAATACGGGAAATATCGATCTTTCACAGATAGACCTCTCTATACCTATTCTCCATGTAGTAGAGCTGACAGCCTATGATACGATAACTGACCAGGTATTACTTCTCATGGGAGATACATACACAAACACACAGCAGCTCAGTACATCTACATACTCGGCAAAAGACTATCTCGTTATTCTCCGAGCATCAATCTCAGGGATTGAAGAGACACTGGCAAGTGCCTATTTCAGAGTGGAAGGAGCACCATCTGCACCGTCACTGTATCTGCCGTCCCATGGAGAAGATGTGGAAACCTTCGCGCCCTCACTGTCTGTGAACAATGCCTCTGATCCTAATGACGACAACCTCACCTATGAATTTGAATTGTATGAAGATGAAGCTCTAAACGCTCTTGTTCATTCATCAGGGGAAATTTCAGAGGGAATCAACATAACCTACTGGCAGGTTCCTGCTGATCTTAATGAGGATGCATGGTATTACTGGAGAGCCCGTGCTTATGACGGACTGCTCTTTGGTAGCTGGATGACACCTGCGATCTTCAGGGTCAATGTACTAAATGATCCTCCGACGGCACCGACACTATCAAGTCCTGCTGACAACTCGGAAGTGGATTCATTTACACCAGTTTTGACGGTCAATAATGCATCCGACACTGATAGTGAAAACCTTACTTATAACTTCGAATTGGCTCTGGATACAGACTTTGCCCAAATCGTAGCATCAGAAATCGGGATATTTGAAGGAACAGGGACTACCCCCTGGCAGGTGCCAGTGAATCTCAATGAAAATACCTCTTATTACTGGCGAGCGCAGGCTGATGACTGGCTCGATGTAGGGCCTTGGATGACACCGGCAGTATTCTATGTTAATACTGCCAATGATGCACCAACAGTTCCTGTTATCACGGCACCAGCAGACGGTTCAGAGATAGAGTCACTCTCAGTAGACATTATCATTACAAACAGCACTGATCCTGAGTCTGATCCATTGACCTACACTTTTGAACTTGACACAGTCAATACCTTTGACTCACCGGATCTTATAAGTGCAAGCGGAATAGCTGAAGGTACTGGAACAACCACGTGGAGTACTGTCGGCCTGACAGATAATACATGGTACTATGTTCGGACCAAAGCAAGTGATGGACAGGCTGAAAGTCCATGGTCAGCGGTAACAGGCTTTTTTGTAAATACAGTGAATGACCAGCCAACAGTACCTGTCCTTGCGAATCCTTCAGACGGAAGCGGGGTAAACGTATTTTTACCTGAATTATCGGTGATCAATTCGACAGACCTTGATGGAGACATGTTAACATACAATTTTGAGGTCTACACAGATCCTGCAATGTCGAATCTCGTGGATTCCGCAGCATCTATAGCGGAGATGTCTCAAATCACGGCGTGGACTGTTTCCGTAAGCCTAGTGGAAAACCAGATTTATTACTGGAGAGCGAGAGCATATGACGGAGCTCTGTATAGCGGCTGGACGACTCCCTCGTCATTCATGGTCAATACTGCAAACGATGCACCGGATGCCCCGTTACTGGATGCGCCTGCAGAAGGAAGCAGTATTGATACACTTACACCGATGCTGTCATTCTACAATGCAACTGATCCTGACAGCGACATTCTGACCTATGATATAGAGATCTATGAAAATGGAACGGTTGTACAAACAATCACTGGCATAGATGAGAATGGAACAGGTATAACAAGCCTCGCGGTAAGCGATCCTTTAGTGGACGATACGACGTATACATGGCGTGCAAGAGCATATGACGGTGACAGATACGGGGCATGGATGGAAATGGCCACATTTTCAGTCCATCTGCCGCTCACGGGCATAAACGGAACAATCAACTTTGATCCAAATACGCTGAATCAGCAGAGCAATGGCAAATGGGTAGTTGTATACATAGAATTACCCAATGGACATGATGTACATGATATTGTCGTGTCCTCTATCGTGCTTGGTGGACTCATCCCAGCAGAGCCATGGCCGTACAATGTCGGAGATGAAGACAATGACGGTATACCGGACCTGATGGTGAAATTCAGAAGAGCTGATGTTATCAATCTGCTGCCGGAAGGAGACAGTGTCATTATTGAAGTGACCGGTGAGGTTGGGAGTGTAGAATTTGAAGGTGTTGATGTGATAAGGGTAATAAATTAATAAATTTCGGAAGAGACGTCCTATTAAGGAGTAAGGGCAACTTTGGTTGCCCACTTCTTAATTGTCCTATAGTATCATCATTCTATTTATTTGTCCTCAATTTTCAAATTCTTGTAGATTATTCTTATCCAGATACAATCGCCAAAGAACAAATCGCAGCAACATCTCCATGACATAAGTCAATGTTCATTTTCTGAGGCATTAAGGATACTTAATGCAAGGTGATCAATGAATTTAGACATCAGTCATAATTATTGAAACAAGATCCGATAACAATATAATCTTACAGATACATTAGCCTCCCACAAACTCACCAGCGATCTCCTGAAGTAATACATAAGAAAATACTTTCAGTAGAACATCGAAAAGGGACATCTCAGATTTATTGCTTTGAATGTCCCTTTTTTTAAAAAGGAGGCGTTATGCAACTCATAGCATTATCAATGCAGGATTATCCGGAGAACTACCTTGAAGACATTAAATTGAGGGAGCAAAGAAAATTTGAGATAGCCGATAACATTGAAGAAGTAAAAAAGCAGATAGAGATGATAG
>CAMYJJ010000032.1 GCA_947258735.1 Thermodesulfovibrionia bacterium
CCCTTGGAGTGGCGTTTGTGGTGGGACTGCTCATGAATGCCTATGTGGTGCAGCAGCTTTTTGCAAAGGGAGAGCATATACTGTACCGGATGCCGTTGATTAAGTCAGTGTATAAGGCGATCCGCGACTTCTTTCAGTACTTTTCCCCCATTGCCAAAAAGGAATTCGAGCAGGTGGTTTCAATTTCGATCGGCAATACAGGCATGAAGGTGATCGGCTTTGTGACCCAGGCAATCCCTGAGCGTCTGCCGCAAGGTCTTCAGGATGAAGACAGCATACTGGTCTATCTGCCTCTGAGTTATATGATTGGTGGGTATGCTGTTCTGGTGCCGCGCCGCGCAGTCAAACCCCTTGATATGAACATGGAAGAGGCCATGCGCTTTACACTTACCGCTGGGGTAACCGGTACCCCCGCTTCTCCCAAAAGTGAAAAGTAATAAACAGGGGATAAAAAATATAGTTCCAACAGCTTGAGCAGTCCCAGCCGTTTGAGACGTTTAAGCGTTTCAAGCAATTAAAGAAGATGAAACCGTATTTAAGTTTTCCTCTGTGTACATTCACGGACCCATTCGTAAAACTTTGTCTTAAGCATCGGGTTATCCATCCAGGACTGGTCTGGTTCCGGATCATTGATGACTTCTTCGACGGATTTGAGTCGCGGCATGGGCTTTGAGCTGATGTTTCCTTTAGCCGTCACCCATCGCACTTGCCCTGCCTCCTGTATTCCGCGGACAATGAGGTTTGTCATCTGGCAGTCACCGAGGCAGTAGTCCATTACCTCCTGATGGTTTCCTGCGCGCCATTGCTTTGGTGCGTCCGCACCGTCCATGAGTTTTTCCTGCGGGATATCCATACCTTCTGCGACTTTTCCCAGCCCCACCGGAAAACCGGCCTGATTGAAAAACTGAAACATGGGGTCGTAGCTCTTCAGGGCAACACGAGCAGCAAAGGCCATGTCTTTGGCCTGATGGCCGATCCACTTCAGGTCGAAGCTCAAGCCATTCCACGCGCACACCATATAATCCTTCTGCTGCATCTCATCAAGATATTCAAGCAACTCATGAGCACGCTCCTTCGTCAGGTTCAACGCAGGCTGCCCATTTTCACCTGCTGAATACCATACCCGTTCCTCTCCTTCATGCACCGCTGTTGCTGCTACGGATATATGGAATGGCGCATACTTCTCAATGTCTTCGTGCTTACCCAATTCAAAGACATCCGAGAGCTCTATGTCAAAACTCAGTAGTTTCATGCCTGGTCCCTGCCTTACATGTTATATATTATTTTGTATCTAAAAGAATATACATAATTTTTCATACAATTGCCAATTATGTATACTGCTTGGGGAGAAAAAAATAATCAGCATTATGAGATTGGGGATAGTGCCCGCCAATCTACATACTTATCCTGTCCGTAACTCCCTGTTCTTTCAAAAGTCGTTCCAGCTTCTCATAAGGCTGCGCTCCGACCAGCCTGTCATTGTTTATCACAAAAGTAGGGACAGCAGTAATACCGTTCTTTTGTGAAAGCGACCAGTCCTCATCCACCTCTTCTTTAAAAGACCTCTTAACAATAACTGCTTCCGATTCATCACGGGGAAGACAGACTGAGGAGGCAATATCAACCAGCGTCGGAATTTTTGCGATGTTTATCCCGTCTGCAAAATAGGCTTTAAAGACCGCGTAGTGAAATGGATCTCCCTTACCTTGACTTTCAGCCCATTTCCCCAGTTCCTGCGCAAGACGGCTGTTAAAGGTCCTGTTACGGTCACCCAGAGGCAGCCCTGCCTCTGCCGCTGCTACTTTCATACGGTCTTTCATATTCTTCATTTCTTCGCTGCTAAAGTTGGAGAAGAGATCTGCAAGAAGGGTCCCCTCTTGCGGTGTTTCAGGATGCAGGGGAAATGCCCGCCAGCGGACATCAATGTCATATTCTTTTTTCAGCTGTTCAATACGCCCGGTAATGAAATAGCACCAGGGTCAGATGTAATCGGAATATATTTCAAGTGTTGGACGTAAAGTCATTTTCTTTTCCTTTCCTTGATACCATTATAAAATATCAATGGAGAATAGACCAGACAGAAAGGATTGCCCCTACAGTTCAAATGTATGCGCAGGCAACTCCGTATGTTATAATTCATCAGTCAATACGGTGACAACGGCTAGAGCAATACTTTATAATTGCAAATTAAACTTGGGGGGCCATATGACTGAACTTATTCCTTATCATTCGATTCAACAAAAAATATTATTTATTCGTGGGCTACGGGTCATGATAGATGCGGATCTGGCATCGATATATGGCGTTACCACAAAGCGGCTCAATGAGCAAGTAAAACGCAACAGAAAAAGGTTCCCTAAAGATTTCATGTTTCCTTTGAATAAAAAAGAGAAATCAGAGGTGGTCGCAAATTGCGACCACCTGAAGAACCTTAAATTTTCACCAAACTTGCCTTTTGTGTTTACTGAACACGGTGCAATAATGCTTGCATCCGTTTTAAATAGTACTGCAGCAATCGAAGCAAGCATTCAGGTTGTCAGAGCTTTTGTAAAACTAAGGGAAATCCTTTCAACTCATAAGAAATTAGCCATAAAGATGGAACAACTTGAAAAGAAATTAGAATCACAGGACGAGAAGATTTATACGATATTTGAAGCTATTAATTCTCTTATGGCTCCTCCGGAGAAAAAGAAAAGGAAAATCGGGTTTAAAAGATAACCGTTCCATCTGCGTGAGCCGTTAAACCGTTCAGGCAGATCAAGCGAATCAAAAGGTTATAACTTTATTAATTTGCCCTTATTATCTCAACCTTGTTTCACAGTGCCTGCATACGCGTTTATGAATATCTTTGCCGAGATATTTTTTACATAAAGGGCATCTCCAGTTTATGGCTGTAAATCCAATAAATGCAGATATGACAATGACCTGGGCAGCAAACAGGGTGTTTCTTGAGTATTCTCCAAACAGGTCATGTCGCTTATAAATTACTGCCATTAATATAACCAGAAAAAGAGCTATTGCTATAGCTAAAATCTGACGCCCCTGACGCTGCTGGAACTCACGCTTAATCTGTATGACATTGTTTCTTTTCATTAAATTTTGATTTGATATTATAATTTCTCGATCAATATTTTTTCAAACCTACGGGGCAAGTCTTATTTTTTGTTAATTAACTGTCGTAACTACCCGTTCAAAGGCAGGCCCCGTAGCGGGCGAAAAATCCACGATATGAAGATTCCTATCGGATATTGTTAACTGTTGGACAGATCAGAAACAGCAATTTTATCTCTGTTATTTATGATTTGGAAAATGTGGGATTCGCGTATTACATCATGTTTTCGTCAGAACAAAGAACGATCAAATGTGTAATCTAGTTTTGTATATGAGATTTATCGTGACGGCAATACTGTTTTAAAGCAAACTGTCCGCCCTCAGTTCTGGTCCAGTCAATAAAATCCTTTACATCTCCTTTCGGTTCGCCCTTTGTTGTAATTTTTATAGGTCTTGAAAGCTTATATTCATCATTGTGGACACATGCCAGCTCTCCGTCTATATCCAGGATTTTAATTCCCTCTACATCATGAGTTAATTCAATGCTAATCGGAGCAATCCCCCCTGCGACTTTGGATACTATTATCGGTAATTTTTCGTGAGGGCTTATGTCATCAGCTTCTTTAAGGCTCTTACCATCCAGTATCGTGTTTGAAAATATTTTTCTTGTACCACTTCCTTTTTTAGCAATTAATGGTTTTATGGGCATATCAGGCCCCCCTACCTCTGCCCAGTTTTTAGTCTGACCCGTATAAATCGATTCGAGTTGTGCTGAGCTTAATTCATTAACTGGGTTATCTGCATTCACGATGAGTACGATCAGGTCTTTCCCAATAATATTCGATACTACTCCTCCTCTTTTTTTTATACCTTTGGAGAGATCCCTAGATATGCCGCCCATATTACATTCATTATTTGCGGAACACAACTCTCCCTTACGGCTCTGTCCTGAAGTATTAATGCTCAATGAAGAAGATGAATAATATTCGCAGGCATGTTTCAAGTAGTCACCTACTGTTGCGGAGCCTTCATAGGAGATTTCACCGGCAATGATGCTCAAAGGAAATAAGAGTACGCTCATGAATAAAAGAAATAATTTAACCATCCATCTCCCTCCTTTATTCAAAATGACAAAAACATGCTTAATAGTTCACTTTATTATCGGCTTTATGAAGCTTTATCTTTAGAGAATTATATTAGATAAAGAGAGTTCTGAAAGTAAGAATGATCAGATATATCGTTACTTACCTTTGTCTGCAGTCTGAAGGGTCTGATCGTTATTAGTAATAGAATTATCACGATGAAAAATCTGCCCCCCCACACTGTTCACATGCACACCAGCAACGAGCAATAGGGAGTGCAGTAAAAAATATTCATACATGAATACATTCTCATCAATAAAAAACGCCCTGCTGGCTTCAAACCATCGGGCGTTTCTCTGAATCTGTTCCCATGTATCCGAACTATGCCGGGGGCGTTCCTTCTTTAAACTCCTTTCGGATATTTTCTCTAAAATCTGGCGTATCCTTATACCCGTGAACTTTTGTTCCATGCTGAACAACAGCTTCTATAAGCTCCTCATTTGTATCAGCGGATAGTGCAACGGAACATTTAATATCACCAGGGAAATCTCTACAATCTATATATTTTCTGGCCATGATATCCTCCTTTCATTAACCTTCATTCTCTAAATATAGATTATGCCTATTGCAGTATGATTACCATGATATATGTCATGTAATTCAAGATTAAATTAAGAAATCCTTTATTTAGGGATGCATATTAAGGAACTGGATTCCGGCTATCATACTGGCGGAATAACAACCTGTTAATCGAGGGATCCTGAAATAAACCTGACTGCCGTCAGGCAGGTTCAGGATGACAACCAGGGGAAGATTCTTTGGCTAAAGCCCCGGAATGACAGCAAACAGGGCATGGCACGCGCCACGCCCCTGATTACTTATCAATCCTTACCGCACATGATTTATACTCAGGCGTACCGGTAATCGGGTCCTTATGCTCTGACGTAAGTATATTTGTCAATGCATCTTCATGATGAAAAGTCATGAACACATTCCCCTTCTGGGAACGGTTGGTCACCTTCACCTTCACTTGAACCTTTCCTCTTCTTGAAGAAACCTTCACATAATCACCGTCATCTATTTTCAACTGCTTTGCATCAGCAGGACTGAGCTCTACAAGTTCTTCTGAAACGAGTTTTTTGATGCCTATTGCCCTTCTGGTCATGGATCCGTTGTTATAATGCTCCCTGATCCTTCCGGTAATAAGAGTTAAAGGATACTCTTTGTCAGCAACTTCACCTGATCCCTTATGATCAAGGGCCATGAACTTGGCAAGTCCGCCCGGTCTTGAGAAGAGGTCGGTGTACATCGTCTTTGTTCCGGGATGGTCCTTAGTCGGACAGGGCCACTGCAGGCTCTCTGTCTCCAGACGTTCATAGCTGATACCGCCATATTGAGGGGTCAGGCTTGCGATCTCATCCATGATCTCAGAAGGATGATTGTATGTCATGGGATATCCCATCTTGTTTGCCAGTTTGCAGATAACTTCCCACTCTGCCATACCGGCGATCGGTTCAATAGCTTTTCTGACCCTCTGCACCCTTCTTTCGCCATTGGTGAATGTCCCGTCCTTTTCAGCAAAGCTTGCGCCCGGGAGTATGACATCAGCATATTTTGAGGTCTCTGTATGAAAAATGTCCTGCACTACAAGAAAATCAAGTGATCTGAGAGCTTTTCTTACCTCATGGACGTTCGGGTCTGTATGTGCCGGGTCTTCTCCAAGGATAAATATGCCCCTGAACTTACCCTGACATGCCATGTCCAGCATTTCTACTGACTTGAATCCGGGCGTGGCACTAATAGGCACCTTCCATGCCTTTTCAAACTTTGCCCTCACTGCCGGATCAGCGACCGCCTGGTATCCGGGCAGGGTTGCCGGAAGCGGTCCTAAATCTGAAGCGCCCTGAACATTGTTCTGTCCTCTCAGCGCCATGATGCCTGTTGAAGGACGGCCGATATGTCCGCAGAGAAGGGCCAGGTTTGCAATGGCCATTGAGTTCTCAGTACCTGTCTGGTGCTCGGTAACACCAAGACCATAGACTATCATTGCCTTGTCAGCGTGCGAATAGAGACGGGCGGCCTCTACGATATCATCTGCTTTCACTCCGGTGAGCTTTTCAACCTTTTTCAGGTCATACTTCTCCACCTGCTCTATAAATTCATCAAAACTCTCTGTTCTTGTTTTTATAAACTCCTTGTTCTCCCAGCCGTTTTTCAGGATCACATGGGCCAGTCCGTTCATCATGGCGATATTGCTGCCCGGCTTAAGGTTAAGCCACACATCGGCACGCTTGGCCATCCAGGTCTTTCTCGGGTCACCAACGATCAGCTTTGCGCCCTTGCGCAGTGCTTTCTTCAGATATAAGGAGACAATGGGATGTGCTTCTGTCGGGTTTGAACCAAAGAGAAATATCGTGTCTATATCAGGCATCTGTTCCAGAGAATTGGTAGCAGCTCCTGCTCCCAGGCTGGTGGCCAGACCGGCCACAGTTGGAGCGTGTCAGACACGCGCACAGTTATCAACATTGTTGCTCTTGAAAACCGTGCGTACAAATTTCGCAAGTAAAAAGTTCTCTTCATTGGTACAGCGTGATGATGAAAATCCGCCTACTGAGTTATTACCATGCTTTTTAATAATCTTCTTGAAATTTTCAGCTGTATATTCCAGTGCCTCGTCCCAGGACACTTCATGCATCCTGTCGCCCTTTCTGATAAGAGGCCGCTTAATTCTCTCAAAGCTGTGTATAAAATCATATCCGTATCGGCCCTTTATGCACAGGTTTCCGTGGTTAACAGGTGCATCATATGCAGAGGTGACCTTGACTACTTTTCCGTCTTTGACATTAAGGTCAAAGTTGCAGCCTGTACCGCAGTAGCTGCAGGTTGTTCTGACTTTCTTAAATTCAAAGGAGCGGCCCTTGCCCCTTCCCTTTTTATTTGTCAGCGCTCCCGTGGGACAGGTTGAAACGCACTGGCCGCAGAACTCGCAGTTTTTTAATGTACGGGGTTTCCCGAATGAGGTATCCGGAAGCGCCTTGAAACCTCTTCCGGTAAGCTCGATCGTTCCTGCCATTACCACTTCATTGCATATTCTTGTGCACCTGCCGCAAAGAATGCACTTGTTCGGTTCAAAGGTGATAAACGGGTTGTCCTCTCTTATCGGCAGGTTCCATTTCTCACCGTAAAATCGTGCTCCCTTTACATTATATTCATAAGACAGGTCCTGAAGCGTGCAATTACCTGTTGCCTCACAGCGCATGCAGTCGTTCGGATGATTGGAGAGCAGGAGATCAATAATATTGGCCCTGATCTTTCTGATTTCATCTGTCTCAGTCTGGATCTCCATATTGTCTGCAACCGGTGTTGTACATGCCGTGACTGGCCTGGGAACACGGTCAATCTTAACAAGACAGAGCCGGCATCCGCCGTATGGCTCAAGCCGGTCGTCATCACAGAGGGTCGGAATATATACATTTGCCCTCTTTGCAACCTGTAGTATTGTTTCATGATGGCTGCATGCGATCTCTTTGCCGTTTATTTTTATGTTTAATATTTTTTCTGCCACTGTATTCCTCCTGAAAAGTTAATCCCAGAGAAAATCTACCATATTGATAAATTTGTCATTCATATTGCGTAAGATGTGACTGATCTCTATTGCCATGTCACGGACTATCTTATATGCAATCTTCGGGTTCTTGTTGAGAAGCGTGTCCATGTCTGCCTTGCGGATAATAAAGAGGTTCGTCTTCATCAGTGCCTCGGCTGAAGCTGAATGCGAGCGGCCGTCAAGCAATGAGAGCTCTCCAAGGAAATTGTCTTTCTTAAGTACCGCAAGAACCTGCTTGTTGCCGTCCCTGGTCTTCCGGCTGATGCCGACCTTTCCTTTATCAATAATATGGAGCCCCTGTTCCGCGCTGCCCTCTTCCCATATGAGCGCTCCCTTTTTGAGAGATTTCTCCTTTACCAGTTTGGAGACCTTTTTCAGTTCATCATTTGTGAGGTCCTTGAATAATGAAATCTTTTTTAATCGGGCTAACGTCGGCATAGTTCCTCCTCAAAAACCGTGACGCGTAACGCGTGATGAGTGACGGGTAAAAGATTAGGTGTTGTTACCTGTCACGCGTCACCAGTAACGCGTTACTGTTTTATAATATTGCATTAAACGGACATGTTTCATAGCATGCCCCGCATTTTATACATTTTGCTTTTTCTATTTTTGCAAACTGCTTTTTCTCCCACAGAATGGCATCAGACGGACATACCCTGAAACACTTGCCACACTTCTTACAGGTCTCTTCACTGACCAGATACTGGCGAAGTGCCTTGCATGCACCTGCAGGACAGATGCCGTCATTTATGTGGGATTCGTACTCATGTCTGAAAAAATTAATAGTTGACATGACCGGATACGGCGCTGAACGGCCCAAACCGCACAGAGACCCGAGCCTGATCGTATCAGACAGTTCAAGCAAAAGATCTATGTCTCCTTTTTTCCCTTTGCCTTCTGTTATCCTGGTCAGCATCTCAAGCATCCGCTTTGTACCAATCCTGCAGGGAACACATTTGCCGCATGATTCGTCTTCTGTAAAAGACAGAAAGAACTTGGCCATATCGACCATGCAGGTGGTATCATCCATGACCACCATACCGCCCGAACCCATCATTGAACCGATTTGCGTAAGGGAGTCAAAGTCAACCGGCATATCTATATGTTTGGCAGGGATACAGCCCCCTGAAGGTCCGCCGGTCTGCACGGCCTTTAATTCACGGTTCTTTTCAACACCACCGCCGATATCATAGATAATCTCTTTCAGGGACATGCCGAGCGGCACTTCAATCAAACCGGTATTTTTGCATTTGCCCGTAAGGGCAAACACCTTGGTCCCTGTGTTGTTCTTTGTACCGAATGAGGTAAACCAGTCAGCGCCCTTCAGCATGATCAATGGAACATTTGCAAGGGTCTCTACATTATTAAGAGCGGTCGGCTTGTCATACAGCCCTTTTGTTACTGACCTCGGCGGGGTAGGTCTCGGCATACCTCGCTTGCCCTCAATGGAACGCATCAGCGCAGTACTCTCACCGCAGACAAATGCTCCGGCGCCGAGTTTTATTTTTATATCAAAATCATACTTTGATTTAAAGATATTTTTTCCAAGAAAATTCTTCTTCCGTGCCTGATCAAGGGCTGTTTCAAGCCGTTCTACGGCAAGGGGATATTCAGCACGGATATACACATACCCCAGCTCTGCACCTATCGCATATCCGCCAATAATCATGCCCTCAATAACAGAATGAGGGTTGCCCTCGATGATAGAGCGGTCCATAAATGCCCCGGGGTCTCCCTCGTCAGCATTACAAATAATATACCGTGGAGTGGCCGGGGTCCTTCTGCAGAAATCCCATTTCATGCCGCAGGAAAAACCTGCGCCACCCCTGCCCCGCAGTCCTGAATTGCGGACCTCCTCTATGACCTCAAGGGGATCCAGGGAGAGTGATTTTTTTGCGCCCTTGTATCCGTCAATGGCAATATAGGCCTCGATGTCTTCAGGGTCAATCTGTCCGCACTGGTGAAGGAGTATCTTTGTCTGTCTGTTATGAAACTCATGATAATCTGGCCCTACCAGCCATTTCCCAACAGGCTCACCATGTATAATATGCTCCTCTACAATGGTACTCACCATATCAGGAGTAATCAGCTGGTACGTCTCGGTCTTTTTGTTGCGTATCACATCAACAAGAACGTCCTTTGCGCAGAACCCTCTGCAGCCTGTCTTGTTAACGCATTTTTTTGTGATCGTTGCCTTGATCCTTTTGGACTTGAGCTGCTTTGTAAATTCGTCAATCACGTCCTGACTTCCTGCAGCGAGACCGCCTGTTCCAACGCATACTCGTATGGTTAAGCTTTTCAGATCAGTTTTTTTTGTTTTTGTCTTTGCTGGCATAAATGCTCCTGTTATTTATTGTCCAGACCCTTGATCATATCGTCTGCCATCTCGGACGTCAGTTTGCCGAACACCTTTTTATTGGCAATAAAGACCGGTGCAATACTGCATGCGCCTACGCATGCTACGCTCTCAAGGGTATATTTTCCATTCCTGCTTGTATCCTCGCCTTCAGGAATTTTCAGATCATTCCTCAGCTTTTCTATAATAGGAGCAGAGCCTTTCACATGACAGGCTGTACCGCAGCAGGCAGTAATAATGTTTTCCCCGCGGGGCTTGAGGTAAAACTGGGCATAAAATGTTGCCACACCAAAGAAACTGCTTGCAGGCAGATTAAGCTCGTCAGAAAACCAATCAACCACATCTTCCCGTATATATCCAAAAATTCCCTGTATGTCCTGGAGAAGTGACACGACACTGCCGCCTTCCATGTTATATCTGTCGAGAATCCGTTGACACTTTTTTTCCATTTGTAACTACCACCTTTTAATGAATTTCATACGATACAGCTTACATCCAGATGCTTCATTCAACTTAATGAATAATAAAGTGGATGGATATTTTAAATAAACAGCCCTTTGAAAATCAATAACAATAGAAAAATAAGTTAAATTAATGGACACATAGTCTATTTTTGTCTGTCATTCCGGTAGTCATTAAGCCGGCATCCATTTTTTTACCAGCACCTGGATGCCGGATCACGTCCGGCATGACAGAAAAGAGATGTATATAGTAACAGGCATTTGGGTTTTGACTTCCTGCTCCGGTTATTGGCTAAAATTGAGACTTGTATCAGGCATGCATATTGGATTAAAGTTAAAGCTATTCGAAAACCGAGGAGGAGGCACCATGAAATATCAGGTAGGAAAACCAGGAAGGATGATCGTTGCTAAGTTCGACGACCATGACGATGTTCTGGGCAATCTATCAGACATAGCCAAAAAGGAAGATATCACGGCCGGTGTATTTTATCTGGTTGGCGGTATGCGTGAAGGAAAGATGGTGGTTGGACCTGAAACCGATGAACTTCCGCCAAGACCGGTCTGGAAGGAACTTGGTGAAAGTCACGAAATCCTGGGCATAGGGACGATCTTCTGGCTTGCAGATGAACCAAAGATACACTTTCACGGAGCATTCGGGAAAAAGGACATGGTAAAGGTCGGTTGCCTGCGTGAAAAGGCTGAGACCTTTCTGGTCCTCGAAGCAATTATCATAGAAATGGAAGGCATTAATGCTGTGCGGGAAATAGATCCGGCAATCGGGATGCCGCTTTTGAAAATGTAAATAGTCGTTGATCGGCATGCAGCGTGGTGTCTCGAGTGGTGTAAGACTATATTATCTCTTTGAGACTTTTTCTCTGTTACCGGCCGGTTTCATACCTTTTTTTAATTATGTTCTTTCCGGCAGCATCAACAAGGAATTCATTAATATCAATAGAGGCATTTCCCACAGATATTATCACACATTGCTCTTCGCTGTTTTTTATTTTAAGGTTGCTTGGCCGGTGACTCTCAGCAACTGTTCTTCCTGATTTCACGTCTATGAGCTTTACCGTTGCAATTGCATCAAAGGACGTAGCTTTCTGTATGGTTTCGATATTCCCCATTATCAGGACCTGGGCATCCAGTTGTTCTGCAATTTTTTTTGCATGTTCAAATGATATGACATTGTCCTGGCTCTGAATGCCTAGCCTGTTTATCGAAGCATAGGCTATCACGGGAGGGATAATTTCAAAGTGTTCTTTGGCCTTAATATGAAAGGTAAACGCCTCTGCCGCCAGATAGGTAAATCCCCGGCTTCCGGTAAAGGGTAAGACAACAATGCTTTTCCATCCTTCCGGAGTAAAAGAGGAGTCTTTTTTTACATAGCTGTTGTGTGTACAGCTGACTACAAGGAGTAAGAAGAGAGGAATTGTTACGAGAAAAGAAAATTTCTTGATTTTCTTGAGTATCAAATTATAACGACCTGATTTACTATTGATCTTGCCCTGCAGGATCAATTTATTTCATCAGCTATGTCTTACAATGTAGAATGATTATATATAATGCGTTCATTATTATCCAGACAGAATGATTTATGTCGATTCACATAAAATCCAGGAATACGTCTATTTCAAAGTGATCCCCAGTTTTTTTATTTTACTGCGGAGAGTATTCCGGTTAATGCCAAGAATTTTTGATGCCTTTATCTGGTTGCCCTTTGTCTCTCTCAGGACCATTTCAATAAGAGATTTTTCCACCTCCGGAATGACCATGCTGTACAGGTTAAAACTTTCAAACTGCTTGATGTTGCGCATAAAACCTTTTAACCGGGCTTCCACGAATTTTCCTACAGATTTTGACTGTCTCCGCTTCAAATCAAAATCCTCGGTCTGAAGAAACGGACCGTCTGATAAAATACATGCCCGTTTTACTGCTGTCTCCAGCTCTTTCTCATTGCCGGGCCACTCATAAGACAGGAGGTAGTCCTCTGCTTCCCGGGACAGTTTCCGTGGACCTGTACCGACCTGATCTTCAGCCAGTTTGATATATTCCCTTGCAAGAGGGATGATCTCCTCTCTGCGCTCTTTAAGACCGGTTCCCTTTGAATTGTCCATAAACATGTTTCCAGTGTTCTTCATTCATCTGTTGTGATAAAAACCAGAAAGCCCTCAGTTGAGTACGGTCTTTCAAAAGATGGAAGATGAACACCCCGTGATAAAATTTACTGCACTATTATATTATCAATCAACCTTGTATTTCCAATATTAACCGCGATGCATATAGCTGCAGGAACCCTCACCTCCTGCAATTTTTCAAGGTACTGAGGTCCAACAATCTCAACATAATCAATTTTTACGAGGGGATCTGATGCCAGTAACGCTTTCATTTTATCTTTTACCGCTGAAATATCGCCTTCCTTCCCTGACACAATCAGAGTCTCACCATACTGCAGCGCCTTATTCAGCAGTAATGCGGACTTTCTTTCTTCATCACTTAAATATGAATTTCTTGAACTCATGGCAAGTCCGTCATCTTCCCTAATAATCGGACAAACGACGATGTTTATATCAAATCCGAGTTCCCTTACGACTTTTTTTATGACCACTGTCTGCTGAAAGTCCTTTTGCCCGAAATACGCCCTGTCCGGCATGGCAATATGAAACAGTTTTGTCACCACAGTTGCCACACCGTTGAAGTGATCGGGCCTTGACGCGCCGCATAATAAATTTCCTATGCCCCCTACATAAATGAATGTGGAAAAGCCCTTTGGATATATCTCAGCAACATCAGGCAAAAAAACAGCCTCAACACTGAGCGTTGAGAGCTTTTCCATGTCAGACTTGTGGTCTTTCGGGTACCGGTTAAAGTCTTCACCGGGTCCAAACTGTGCAGGATTGATAAAGATGCTTGCAACAGTAACATCATTCTCCTCTGTTGAACGCCTGAGAAGACTCATATGCCCTTCATGCAGGGCCCCCATTGTAGGGACAAACCCTATTGTTTTTCCTTTGGCCTTTAGTGCGTTGGAAAAGGCTTGCATGTCTTTAATGGTTTTTAGAATGTGCATAGGAATATAGGTTATAGGTCATGGGTCAGGGGTTAAGGATATAGGGATCAATATTACACCCATAACCTCTTACCTCATCTTACATCTTCTTTATCTCTCTCATTAGCGTACTGAAGAGTTCCCTCTCTTTAAGGGTCTTTACCACCTTGCCGTTTTTAAAAAGTATCCCCATACCCTTTCCCCCGGCAATGCCGATATCAGCTTCTCTTGCCTCACCCGGTCCATTCACGACACATCCCATCACAGCAACTTTGATCGGTTTATCGATACGGTCAAGCTTAGCTTCAACCTTCTCCACTATCCCGCGAATGTCCACCTTGCACCTGCCGCATGTCGGACAGGAGATCAGTTCCGGTCCTGTCTGTCTGATATGGAGTGATTTCAGTATCTCATATGCCACCTTGACCTCTTCTACAGGATCAGCTGTCAGGGACACCCTCATGGTGTTACCTATTCCTTCAGAAAGCAATATTCCCAGACCAACCGCGCTTTTTACAGTGCCTGAGAAGGACGGGCCTGCCTCGGAGATTCCTATGTGTGTGGGATATCTGTATGTTTCAGAAAAAAGCCGATACGCATCAACCGTCTTCATGACATCTGAAGCTTTAAGTGAGACCTTTATAGATGTAAACCCGAGATCTTCAAGAATCCTGATATGCCTTCCGGCACTGGCAACAAGCGCCTTTGCTGTGGGATGTCTGTATTTTCTCAACAGGTCTTTTTCAAGAGATCCTGCATTTACCCCGATCCTTATCGGAACCTTATTGGCCTTTGCTGCTGCTACAACCTCCTTCACTTTGAGTTTACTGCCTATGTTGCCGGGATTGATACGCAATCCATCGACTCCACTGTCAATTGATTGAAGGGCAAGCTTGTGGTCAAAGTGAATATCTGCAATAAGGGGGATTTTGATCTTTTTCTTTATTGCCCGGATGGCAAGAGCTGCTTCATTATTCAGGACGGCAACTCTCACTGCTTCACATCCTGCAGACTGAAGCCTCTTTATCTGGGACACTGTCGCTGAAACATTACAGGTATCAGTCTTTGTCATTGACTGGACAAGGACAGGCGCACGTCCCCCTATCTTAAGCCCGCCCAGGGTTATCTGTTTAGTTATTCTTTTTTTTGTTCTTCCGTTTTTTCTTGACGCCATTTAATTGGTATTTCACCACTGCTCTGGAATGTTCTGCATTAGATTTCGAAAAATAATGCCAGCCATTGTTCTTGGCAACAAAATACAGGTAATCATCATCAGAGGGATACAGTGCAGCCCTGATCGATTTGATCCCCGGTGACGCTATCGGTCCGGGAGGCAGTCCCCTGAACCGGTAGGTGTTATACGGGGTCTCTCTTTTCAGGTCCTTATACCTGATCCGTTTCCACCTGTCTTCTACTCCATACAGCACGGTCGGATCAGCCTGCAGCCTCATCTTCTTTTTCAACCGGTTATGAAACACAGCTGATATTTTCGGCCTCTCTATATCATATATTGCCTCTCTTTCAATTATGGAGGCAAGGGTAAGGACTTCATTAACACTCATGCCCAGCTCTTCTGTTCTTTTTCTCAGTGAATCATCATAATGTTCCCTCAATCGCTGAATCATGATTTTAAAAATGATTTCCGGTTTGGTCCCCTTGGTGAACATATATGTATCAGGATATAGATAGCCCTCCAGACTCGGGGCATTCACTTTAAGAGATTGGAGAAATTCCTCGTTATAAACGATTTGCCACGATTCTTCATCCATAAGACCTGTTGAGAGAAACTGTTCTCTTATTTTTCGCAGTTCTGATCCCTCAGGAATGGTAATGGTATACTGAACAGTCCTGCCCTCAACAAGATTATTAAATATCTGAAGAGGCGTCATGGATTCACTGAAATTATAATATCCTGCCTTGATGTCCGTATCAGACCCGGTTATCCTTCCCATCAACAGCATGCCCAGACGGGACTTGAGAAGTCCTTTGTCTTTTAAAATATTAATGCTGTCTTTAAATGTGGAGCCCTCCGGTATTTCTACATCTCTCCATTTTTCCTTATATGAAACGGGCGTAACCATATAATTAAACATGAGCAGACAGAACAGAACAGAAAGTCCGATGCATATGGAAACGGATTCGGTAATACCGGGCAAAAACGTCTTCTTCATATCGTGCCTTTAATCAATGTAACGGCCTAACCCAGCTTTCTCTTGACTAATGAATGATGTATGACAACCGGCTGCAACAGATGCTGTGTGATTTAACATGATGACGTTTATTAAGATATGGTTTCTTATTCAGAATACAGGACTTATATACAGCTAGCATGCCAAAAACCACATATAAAATCAAACGGTACGTGTGCGCAATTCACCATGTCTTCCTTGGTCTAAATACATACAGGGATGGAACGTGATATCATATGCAGGTCGTGATTATAATACATTCATATCGGATACAACTATTTCGTATCATAATGTTGACCCGGTTTGTATAATATTACAAACACTGTAAGAACGGTTTCTGAATAAATGAAAAATATTAATGTTTCTGGTCTTGGCTTCAACGATCTCCTGGATGAATCTGTAAAAATACACAGACACCTATGTCCCGGTCAGGTACTCGGGGTAAGACTGAGCATGCTGGGACTTGATAAGATCGGCATATACGACCCAAAAGGGGCTGACAGAAAAAAACTGATCGTCTATGTTGAAATAGACCGGTGCGCTACAGATGCAATCCAGTCAGTCACCGGATGTTCTCCGGGGAAAAGATCACTGAAACTGAAAGACTACGGGAAAATGGCCGCAACATTTGTAAACCTTGATACCGGGAGGTCGGTGAGAGTACTGGCAAAAGAAGATTCAAAGCACAAGGCCAAAAACTACTTCCCTGACATAGAGGACAAATATAAGTGCCAGCTTGAAGCCTATAAAATAATGTCAGATGAAGACCTGTTTGCATGGAAAGAGGTTACGGTCAACGTCCCTGATGAGGACATGCCCGGCAGACCCAAAAGAAGAATAATCTGTCAGACATGCGGAGAACATGTACAGGACAGCCGGGACATTACGGTTGAGGGGAAGGAATTATGCAAGGCCTGCGCCCATGGTGGTTATTATGAAGATGTATAGAGAAGTGAGACACCCTTATTAATCCCGGCACAGCAACTCGGAATAGCCACTCTTCATATCAATCCACTAAGTCATTCAAGTTAAATTAATTGAAAAGCGCTCTTAATGGCGGGGTGGACGGGACTTGAACCCGCGACCTCTGGCTTGACAGGCCAGCGTTCTAACCAATCTGAACTACCACCCCGATAGATGCTCACGGTTATGCCTGCCCTTCACTTTACAGGTCATATGCTGGATACGAATCAGAAAGACTGTATCCTTCCGTTCCCCGGTATGATAAGAAAATATACTATACAAAAAGTAGAGATGAATTGTCTACCATACGTGTCAAGAGTCCCGACTGCAGCAGTGCAGACATGTAAAGATCTCCTATTCCTGAAAATACTATTTCGGTATCTGTTTGTCCCGTCTTTTTTTTGCACGGCATACAAGCAGAAATTCAAAAGCTGCAAGTGCTATTAATGAGA
>CAMYJJ010000033.1 GCA_947258735.1 Thermodesulfovibrionia bacterium
CGTAAGGGTAATTCATGCATTACCCAAAAATAAATGTTTGTTCTCAATGACGTTAGACCTCCTTCTGATATCGTTTTTTAAACCACTGCATTTAATCAAAGCCTTTCTTTTAACGGGGTAACATAGTAAAATGTTCCATGCCAACAAGCAGTAATAACAAATAGCTGGAGGAGATGTGGAGCTTTTTAATCTTAGTATTTCAGAATTGACTTCCATGATCAAAAAAGGTGAAACCGGCTATGCCGGGATAGCTGAATCTGTTTTCAGCAGAATTGATGCGGTTGAAGATAAAGTAAAGTCATATGTGACATTAAATAAGGAAGCGGCCATTCATCAGGCAAAACAGGCGGACAACAATATGCCAGATGCGATGCAGGCACTGTTTGCCATGCCATTGGCAATTAAGGACAATATATGCACTGAAGGGGTGAAAACCACATGTTCATCAAAAATATTGCAAAATTTTGTCCCTCCCTATGAAAGCAGTGTCACGGAAAAGCTGAAAATGCAGGGATATATTCTTACGGGCAAGACAAACCTTGATGAGTTTGCCATGGGTTCATCTACCGAGAACTCAGCCTTTGGACATACACGAAATCCCTGGGACCTTGAGCGGGTGCCGGGCGGGTCAAGCGGGGGGTCTGCTGCCGCTGTTGCTGCTGATGAATGTATTGCAGCACTGGGTTCTGACACGGGTGGATCTATCAGGCAGCCTGCTGCTTTTTGCGGTGTTGTCGGTCTGAAGCCTACATACGGAAGGGTCTCGCGTTACGGACTTGTTGCTTTTGCATCTTCACTGGACCAGATAGGACCCCTGACCAAGTGCGTTAAAGATTCGGCCATATTATTAAATGCCATTGCAGGTCATGATGAATGTGACTCGACTTCCGCTGATGTTTTCGTCCCTGACTTTACAGCTTCTATTGGGCATGACATTAAAGGATTGAAGATCGGAATTCCCAGGGAATATTTTATAGAAGGGATAGATAACGACGTAGAGACAGCGGTCAGGGAAGGGATAAAACAGCTTGAATCCCTTGGTGCAATACCGGTAGATATTTCTCTTCCTCATACAGAATACGCTGTAGCAACGTACTATATACTTGCAACATCAGAGGCATCTTCCAATCTTGCAAGGTATGATGGTGTCAGGTACGGATTGCGTGTTGACGGTGATGACCTTATTGATATGTATATGCGCACAAGGGAAGAAGGGTTTGGCGCTGAGGTGAAGAGAAGGATCATCCTCGGGACCTACTCTCTCTCATCAGGGTACTATGATGCCTATTATAGGAAAGCACAGCAGGCAAGGACATTGATAAAACAGGACTTTGAAAAGGCATTTGAAACAGTGGATGTTATCGTAACCCCGACTGTTCCCACACCTGCTTTTAAAGTGGGTGAAAAAATGGAAGACCCTCTTCATATGTATCTGAATGACATTTTTACCATCTCACTTAACCTTGCGGGTGTTCCGGGAATTTCTGTTCCCTGCGGGTTTACCCCGGCAAATCTACCGGTGGGGCTGCAGATAATAGGGAAGCATTTCGATGAAGAAACAATTTTGAAAACAGCGTATGCCTATGAGCAGTCGACCGAGTGGCATAAGAGGAAACCGGAGCTGTAAGAATCGTGGTCCGTCGTTCGTTGTCCGTGACCGTAAAAAAAATAGACAGGTGAGACTATTGCTGGCATTTGGATCTTAATAAAATGACATTAAATATTTCTGAAGGAGCTTTAAATGCAGTATGAAGCAGTTATTGGTCTTGAAATTCATGCGCAGTTGTTGACGGACACTAAGATATTCTGCGGATGTTCCACAGAGTTTGGTTCAGAGCCGAATACCCAGACATGCCCTGTCTGTTCAGGAATGCCCGGTGTGCTGCCTGTGATGAACAGAAAGGCTGTAGAATACGTTGTAAGAACCGGTCTGGCCCTGCATAGTGAGATATCTTCTCACAGCAGGTTTGCCAGAAAAAACTATTTTTATCCGGACCTCCCGAAGGGGTATCAGATCAGCCAGTTTGAACTCCCGCTGTGTGAAGGAGGATATGTTGAGATTCCCGGAAATGGCAGCAACAGAAAAATAAGTCTGACGAGAATTCATCTGGAAGAGGACGCAGGTAAAAACATTCATGAGGGTTCTGAACATGACAGTCTTGTTGATCTGAACAGGGCAGGGGTGCCTTTAATGGAAATTGTGTCTGAACCTGAAATCAGGAGTGTGAGGGAAGCCACAGACTTTGTAAGGAAATTACGCACTACAGTCCGCTATATCAATGTATCCGACGGCAATATGGAACAGGGTTCTCTGAGATGTGATGCGAATGTCTCTGTAAGGCTGGAGGGAGCAGAAGAGTTAGGCGTAAAAACAGAAATTAAAAACATGAACTCCTTCCGGTTTATTGAGAAGGCGCTGGATTATGAGATCAAACGACAGATAAAGGTGCTGCAGGAAGGCGGCAGGATTGTACAGGAGACACGGCTGTGGAATGCAGAAAAGGGGACCACTGAATCGATGCGTTCAAAGGAGGAATCACATGACTACCGGTATTTCCCTGACCCTGACCTTGTGCCGATTGAATTTGATGGATCATGGATTAACAATCTCAGGGAAACCATGACAGAACTGCCTGATGTAAAAAAAGACCGCTTTATGAATGAATGGAAAATTGCCGAGCAGGATGCCGAGTTGCTTACGTCTGAGAGATCAACTGCGGAGTGGTTTGAAGAGGCCGTTCGTCTGGGTGGAGATCCAAAGACAGTATGCAACTGGATCAAGGGTGATTTTATGAGACTCCTGCACGAAGAAAATACACAGATTGATAAGAGCAGACTAATGCCCGGCGATCTTCTGGAGATGCTCGGACTTCTTGATAAAGGCACCATAAGCGGAAAGATCGCAAAGACTGTCTTTGAGGAGATGTATAAAACAGGGAAAAAGCCCGGGATAATTGTAGAGGAGAAGGGCCTTGTCCAGATGAGCGACGCATCAGGCATTGAATCAATCATTGATGATATACTGGCTCACAACAGCGACGCAGTCGAGAAGTTTAAGGCTGGTGAGAATAAGTTAATGGGCTTTTTTGTTGGACAGGTTATGAAAGAGACAAAGGGTAAGGCTAACCCCAAAATAGTGAATGAAATATTAAGAAAGAAGCTTGGCTGATCCACAGATTTCGCAGAAAAAGCCAAAGAAAATACTTTATGCAAATAGATACAATTGGATGATGTATGCTGCTTAGTGAATTAAGCTAATTTTTTTTAATCTTTAAAATCTGTGAAATCTGCGGATAAATACATGGCAAAAATCCTCGTTGTGGAAGACAAGGCCTCCATGGCCCAGATGCTGAAAGAATCACTTGAGCTGGAGGGGTATGAAGTCGTCATAGCCAGTGACGGGGCTGAAGGGATCAGAAGGATAAAAGAGCGCGATGCAGACCTCGTTCTTTCTGATCTCAGGCTTCCGAAAAAGGACGGCATCGAGGTATTAAAGGCATCGAGAAATGAAAGCCCGCTGACACCGGTCATAGTAATGACCGCTTATGGTTCGATAGAAACCGCTGTAAATGCCATGAAACTCGGCGCTTATGATTTCATCACCAAACCCCTTGATATAGACCACCTGAACCTGCTTGTAGAAAGGGCACTGAAGAACCAGAAGATCGTTACCGAGAAGCTCCTGTTGAAGGATGTCCTTGCTGAAAGGACAGGTATTCCAAATATTATTGGCACAAGTCCCAACATGCGTGAAGTGGCTGATAATATCCAGAAAGTAGCGTCTGCCAGGACCACGGTGTTGCTGCTTGGAGAATCAGGAACGGGCAAGGAACTCTTTGCAAGGGCCATTCATGACCTGAGTGATCGAAAGGACCAGCCCTTTGTTCCTATCAACTGTTCCGCTATTCCGGGAGAGCTGCTTGAATCAGAACTCTTCGGTCATGAAAAGGGGGCCTTTACCGGGGCAGCAGAAAGAAAACTTGGTAAGCTGGAACTGGCTGACAGGGGTACGGTATTTCTCGATGAGATCGGGGAGATGGAAATGTCTCTCCAGTCCAAGATGCTGCGGGCCCTTCAGGAGGGGATGATAGACAGGGTGGGAGGAACAGGTCCGGTAAAAATAGATGCGAGAATTATTGCAGCAACCAATAAGGACCTTGAAGCGGCAGTGAAAGAAAAGGAGTTCAGGGAAGACCTTTATTACAGGCTGAGCGTATTTCCCGTTATCATCCCGCCGTTGAGGGACCGAAAACAGGATATCCCTGCCCTTATTGAACACTTTATTTCCCGCTTTGCGACTGAGATGAACATGCCCGGAAAAGAGATAGGGCCAGATGCAATGAAGGTCCTTCAGGGGTACTCATGGAAAGGCAATGTACGGGAACTTGAAAACGTGATAGAGAGGGCAATGATACTAAGTGGATCTGACCGTATTTCAAGAGACGACCTGAGGCTCATGCCTTCAGGTATCTCAGGTGACAGTCTGGAAGGCATACCAATGGAAGGGACACTGGATGAGGCTGCCCGGGCCGCCCTGAAGATCGTTGAGTCAAGAAGAATCAGAAAGGCCCTTGATGAAACTCATGGCAACAAAAGCAGGGCATCGGAGATATTGAAAGTCAGTTATAAGACGCTTCTTACGAAAATTAAAGATTATGAAATAGGGAATTAATAACAAATAAAAAATAAAAGATCAAAGTTAAAAAACAAGGTGTATTTTATTAAATTAATGAATCCTCAATTTTAATTTTTTATATTTAATCTTTAATATTACAGGTTGTTTAACTTGTGGATCATCTATTCCCTTTTAACCGCTTTGTCCCTTGCAACAAGTGATGCACTGACAAAGCGTGTTCTGGTTTCACGGGACGAGTATTTTGTGGCCTGGGCACGGTTGATGTTCTGCCTGCCGCCTCTACTCGTAAGCTTCTTATTTATAGATATACCATCGCTGGACAGAACGTTCTGGACAGCAACATGCATCGCCCTTCCCCTTGAGATACTGGCGATTATTTTATACACAAAGGCCCTGAAGGTGTCACCCATGAGTCTGACCATCCCGTTTCTTGCATTGACGCCCCTGTTTCTGATAGCGATTTCATATATTGTGCTTGGGGAAAAGGTCTCTTTGTACGGCGGCCTGGGCATTCTTTTTATGGCCGCTGGAAGCTATGCCCTTAATCTTCATGAAATCAGGAAAGACCTGCTTGCGCCGATCAAGGCCATATTCAGGGAAAAAGGTTCACTGATGATGATTGCAGTTGCATTTATTTACAGCTTTACTTCATCACTGGGAAAACTGGCAATAGAGCATTCATCACCGGTATTTTTCGGGAGTTTTTACTTTATTCTTGTAGCAGCGCTCTTTACACCGATAGCCATGAAACAGAGCAGCGAGAGACTGGTTATCTCAAGAAAGGACATGATGCCCCTGATATATATCGGCCTGACCTATGCCATGATGATCATATTTCATATGATTGCCATAAGCATGACACAGGTCGCGTATATGATATCGGTGAAACGTATGTCTCTCTTCTTCAGTATATATTTTGGATATCTGATGTTTAAGGAAAAGAAGATTCGGGAAAGGACCGTTGGAAGCGTTATTCTGTTTTCAGGATTTTTACTTATAGTCCTGGGAGCGAATTAGTGTATTTATATAGAGTGGAACTTTCATTTTGTCATGCCCGAAGCCTGCCCCAGCAGTCAGTAAGCAGGGGTTAGTAATTTGGCATCCAGAAGTTAGTGAAGAGGCTGGATTCCTGCTCAACAGACCTTGGGAATGACTTTGCTAAAACATATGGTGTATGCTGAACATGTTCCAACACATAAGTCTATAGAGACATTAATGTTAATACGGGCAAGGAAATGAATAAAATCATAGCTGACTTACATATTCACTCAGGATACAGCAGGGCAACGAGCAAAGAGATGAAGGTGGAAGTTCTGGCATCATGGGCCCAAAAGAAGGGTATTACTTTAATAGGCACCGGTGATTTTACCCATCCCGGGCATTTCTCGAATTTAAAGAAGTCTCTTGAACCATCCTGCAGCGGGCTGTACTCAATCCCTTCAGAGCCTTCAATATATTTCATGCTGTCAGCCGAGGTCAGCAGTATTTACAAGCAGAACGGCAGGGTAAGAAAAACCCATAACCTCATTTTTGCCCCTGATCTGGACATAGCAGAAAAAATCAATGTTGAACTTGATAAACGCGGGAACATCTCTTCTGACGGAAGACCCATACTGGGGACGTCCGCAAAGGAGTTACTGAAAATTGTGATGGACATTTCAGAAGACTGTCTTTTTGTACCGGCACACGTATGGACACCCTGGTTTTCCCTCTTTGGCAGCAAGTCCGGCTTTGATTCTGTAGAGGAGTGCTTTGAAGAATATGCAGAACACATTTATGCGATCGAGACAGGCCTGTCCTCTGACCCGGAAATGAACTGGCGGCTGTCCATGCTTGATAACATTACCTTATTATCAAATTCCGATGCCCATTCACCGGCCAAGATCGGGAGGGAGGCAAATGTATTTCACTGCGAAATGGATTACTACGAGATTACCGATGTGATCAGGAAAAAAGATAAAGAGAGATTTCTTTACACAATAGAGTTTTTTCCGGAAGAGGGCAAATATCATTTTGACGGGCACAGAACATGTGATATTTCCTTTTCCCCGGACCAGACGATAAGGCATGATTTTCTCTGTCCCGTATGCAGGAAGCCCCTGATAGTGGGAGTGATGAACAGGGTCAATGAGCTTGCTGACAGGCCGGAAGGATTTGTTCCTGATAATGCCATACCATCAAGGCACCTGGTCCCCCTGCAGGAGATCATCTCTGAAGCATTCAGCGTAGGGGTGAACTCAAAGAAAGTAAAGCAAGAATATGAGAAAATTGTGTCATCACGTACTGAATTTAATGTGCTCATGGACATGCCTGAAGATGAACTGTGCAGCATCACAGACAGAAAGATAGCAGAGGGGATTATAAAAGTCAGGGCAGGCGATCTGTCCATTATACCGGGGTATGACGGGGTGTTCGGGAAAGTGTCCATTTTTTCAAAGTAATCCGGTGCTATGTAAGCTTTATTGTGGCTAATCAGGTGCAAAGTGACAAAGGGATAAAAGATTAACATATTTTCCTTAAGTATTGTTGTTTAAACTTTGTGCCTATGTGCCTTTGTCCCTGACTGAGCGGTCGCCTTTTGTCTTATAAATGCATTTTTTAGATAAATGCCTTGCTGGTAATATAAAAAAGAAATATGTTACTCTTAGGGGATATAACTAGTAACAGGAGGAATTTTTTTGTATAAAAGTATAGCAATATGGGTCCTGTTTGGCCTGATGATGATACTGGTATTTAATCTTCTTGAAACATCCAAACCGGATGATGAGATAGTATTTTCTGATTTTACCGCAAGACTGCAGCAGGGTGAAATTGCTGAAGTCACGATAAAGCAGCCGGAAAACCTGATTGTAGGTGTCCTGAAGAGTGGTGAACGGTTTAAATCCTATGCACCTGATTATCCTGACCTTGTACAGGAGCTTCGCAGCAAGGGTGTCAGGATTTCCGCTAAACCTGAGCATACCCCGTGGTACATGAGTGTTTTATTTAATTTCGGACCGATCATTCTTCTCGTATTTCTATGGGTATTTTTCATGAGGCAGATGCAGGCAGGCGGGAACAAGGCCCTCTCATTCGGCAGGAGCAGGGCAAAGCTCGTGTCTGACAAGGGAGTGAAAGTGACTTTTGCAGATGTTGCCGGTATTGAAGAGGCAAAGGAAGAAGTAACCGAGATTATTGAGTTTCTTAAAGACCCCCAGAAATTCCAGAAACTTGGGGGGAAGATTCCAAAGGGGGTCATGCTTGTCGGTCCTCCCGGTGCAGGAAAGACCCTGCTTGCCAAGGCGATTGCTGGTGAAGCAGAGGTGCCGTTCTTTTCTATCAGCGGCTCTGATTTTGTAGAAATGTTTGTAGGTGTGGGAGCTTCAAGGGTAAGGGACCTTTTTGAGCAGGCAAAGAAGAATTCTCCCTGCATTATTTTTATTGATGAAATAGATGCGGTTGGCCGCCACAGGGGAGCAGGTCTTGGAGGCGGACATGATGAACGGGAACAGACGTTAAACCAGCTTCTGGTGGAGCTGGACGGTTTTGCTCCTAATGAAGGTATTATCGTTCTGGCAGCAACAAACAGGCCTGATGTGCTTGATCCGGCCCTTTTGAGACCGGGCAGGTTTGACAGGCAGGTTGTTGTTCCCCTGCCTGATGTTAAAGGCAGGCTTGAGATCATCAGGGTGCACAGCAAGAAGGTTCCTCTTGGTGAAGATGTGGAGCTTGAGACCCTTGCCAGAGGCACTCCTGGATTCTCCGGTGCTGACATTGCCAACCTTATTAATGAAGCAGCGCTTCTTGCAGCAAGACGGTCCAAGACCAAGGTCGCAATGATCGACTTTGAAGACTCAAAGGACAAGGTCATGATGGGCAAGGAAAGAAAGAGCATGATCATCTCTGAAGAGGAAAAGATCAATACTGCTTACCATGAAGCAGGACATACGCTAGTTGCCAAATTGACACCCGGATCTGATCCTCTTCACAAGGTGAGCATCATCCCCCGTGGTATGGCCCTTGGTATTACCCAGCAGCTGCCGGCTGATGACAAGTATACCTATTCAAAGGAGCATGTATTAAATATGCTGGCAGTTCTGATGGGCGGCAGGGTTGCTGAAGAGATATGTATGAACCACATTACAACTGGAGCAGGCAATGACCTTCAGAGGGCCACGGAGCTTGCCCGAAAAATGGTATGTGAGTGGGGCATGAGTAACAATATGGGTCCCCTTACATTTGGGAAGCGTGAAGAACAGATATTTCTGGGCAAGGAGTATACAAGACACAAGGACTATTCTGAAAAAACTGCTGAAGAGATAGATGCTGAAATAAGAGAAATCATTTCTGAGAGATATGACTATTCAAAAAAACTCCTTATTGACAACAAGGAAACCCTTCTGAAGCTTTTCAATGTTCTGCTTGAAAGGGAAACTCTGGATGCATCTGAAATAGATGACATAATAAACGGTAAAGAGCTTGCCCCTTCCGGCAACGGAGATGATCCGATAAAAGAAGAGGCCGCACCATCAGATACTGCTGATACAGAAGAAAAACCGGTTGAAGCCGCAGACAGTTCATCTGATGAAACAAAAGCATAGATAGAATTGTAAATATACTGTCTCTATTCCTTTTATCATGCCCGAAGCCTGCCCCGGCAGTCAGTAAGCAGGGGTCAGTAATCGGGCCTGCCTGCGGCAGACATCCAGTAGTCATTAAACGTCTGGATTTCCACTCAACAGATCGCGGGAATGACGGATTGAATGAAATTTCATCAACAGACACTAATTCCTGATTTCATAAGCAAAACCCATTATCCCCTGCAAATATATGAAACTTGTATGGAAAAACTACAACCTTGATTTCTCTAAAAAAACCTATGTGATGGGTATTCTGAATGTCACGCCTGATTCTTTTTCTGACGGGGGTAAATTCTTTATCGAGCAAAGCGCTGTCAAACAGGCGCTCAGAATGGTCAGTGAAGGTGCGGACATTATAGACATCGGCGGAGAGTCCACAAGACCAGGAGCAGATCCTGTTTCCGTCAAAGAAGAAATCAAAAGGGTGGTGCCGGTCATCAGATCAGTGGCAAAAAAAGTACGTCTGCCCATATCAGTCGATACCTGCAAGGCAAAAGTAGCTGACGAGGCGGTATCTGCCGGTGCCTCAATTATTAATGATATCAGCGGTCTGAGATTTGACAAAGGCATGGCAAGAATTGCTGCAAAACACAAAGTCCCCGTAGTGATCATGCATATTCAGGGAACGCCGGGGAGCATGCAGGTGAAACCTGTATATAAGGCCCTCATTCCGGAAATCATGGATTACCTGAGAGAGGGCATAGACATTGCATTAAAGGCCGGAGTGCCTGACGATATGATAATATTAGATCCCGGGATTGGCTTTGGCAAAACAGTAAAACATAATCTGGAAATCATAAACAGACTGGATGAGTTCAAGGGCTTTGAAAAACCAATTCTCGTGGGGCCGTCCAGAAAGTCATTCATCGGCAGGCTGCTGGGTGATCTTCCGGCTGCAGACCGGCTGGAGGGTACAGCGGCAGCTGTAGCGATCTGCATTTCAAAAGGGGCACATATCATCAGGGTGCATGATATCAGGGAAATGTCCCGCGTTGCAAAGATTGCAGGTAACATAACAGGAATGTGCTGAATTTTCCCTGACTTGTACCATCTTTTTATCTGTCCCCGGAGGCACCTTTATTCTCCTTATCCCTATCACACGTTATCCCAATATAATGCATTAAAGTTTTTATTTTCCGTTTCCGATTACATACGTAGACGGACCGGAGAGGAAATCCCGCAGGTCTGAATGATTCATGACGGGGAATCACGAAAACAGGCAAAGAAGGGGGCCGGTAAAAAGAGAGGGATTTAAAAACCTGCATACTCATTTACATATAATACTATGTGTAAGGAGGAACCATACATGAGAAAATATGTAAGAGAAAAAGGGTTTACACTGGTTGAACTGGCCATTGTAATGGTGATAATCGGTCTTTTGGTCGGAGCTGTGCTTAAAGGACAGGCCATGGTCGATGATGCAAGGGGAAAAAGACTGATTAATGACATGCAGGGAGTTAGCGCTGCATATTTCACGTATATGGACAGATATTCTGCCGTACCGGGTGATGATACCACCGACCATGGATGGGCACAGGTTGATGAGAGCACAAATGCTGATGGAGACGGTTTAATAGAGGGCAGCAGTACCACAGATACCGAAGAGGACCATGAAGTATGGCAGGCGCTCCGATATGCAGGGCTCCTTACAGGAGACCCCACAGCAACAGGGACCGGCATATTACCGAGCAATCCGTTTGGCGGGTCATATACCCTTGGCAACACAGACTTTGGAGCAGGAGTAGGCACCCGGAATAGTATTTCAGCAGGAAATGTCCCTGGGACACATGCAGAGCTGTTTGATATCAAGCTTGATGACGGAGTGTATAACTCAGGAACAGTGCAGGGAAGCGCAGCATATACGAGTCCCAAGGTTACGTTGATATACGGTTTCTAATTCAGGAAGGCATACACTGACTTCTACATTTTTTAAAAATGAATTCAGGAGGGGCGACACATCGCCCCTTTTGTGATTCAGCAGAACAATGCAACATGTATCGAGCAGCACAGGATCAATAACAGTTCCTGCGGGGGTGTTGCTTTAACATTAACATTTGATCAGGCAATGTGTATAGATTCTGATGGTGACTGCGGGATAAACTTCAATGGATCAGACAGATAATCAATTTTCAATTGAGATATCGAGGTTGAACCTCGATATTCAGACCAGACCGAATACGATATTTCTTTCCTCGGTATCAACCTTTTCAATCCTTACCGTGATTTTATTGCCTATGCCAAATACCCTTTTATTGCGCCTGCCAATTAACCTGTAGTTTTTCTCATCAAACCGGTAGTAGTCGTCACTCATTGATGATACATTGAGAAAGCCTTCAATGAAAAAATCCGTCAGCTGTATCTTTAATCCATGAGACGTGACATTTGTGACAATACCCGGATACTCATCTCCGACCTTGTCCTTCATAAACCATGCCCGCATGGTGCTCACGATCTCTCTTTCTGCCTCTTCAGCAGTACGCTCTGTCCTGGAAGAGTGGACAGCAAGGTCGGGCAGGAGTCCGGCAAGTGACTGTTTCTTCTTTTCAGGCAGGTCCTTTTTTGCCAGAACGCTTCTGAGTATCCGGTGAACAATCAGATCAGGGTATCGTCTAATGGGAGATGTAAAGTGCGTATAACTGGACGAAGCCAGACCGAAATGTCCGATATTCTCGGTGGCGTATCTTGCCTGCTTCAGGGAGCGGAGAAGCAGGATATTGATAATGGACTCTTCTTCCCTGCCCTTAGTTTTTTTCAGGACAGAGTGAAATGTCTTTTTGCTGGCCTTTTTAATATGAATGCCGAATGCAGCCAGGATGGGTTTCAGCTCATCAAGCTTTGCCGTATCAGGCTCTTCGTGCACCCTGTAGACAGAAGGGATGGCTATTTCTTCCAGATGAGAAGCGACGGCTTCATTGGCAGCAATCATGAACTCTTCTATCATCATGTGGGCAAGGTTCCTTTCACTTTTGATGACTGCCTCGGGCCGGCCCTGCATATCAAGCAGGATTTCGGGCTCCGGCAGGTCAAAATCAAGACTGCCTCTCTCAATTCTCTTTTTCCTCAGAATGTCACAGAGTTCTTCCATGAGTTCAAATGTCTTGATCAGATAGGCATACTTCGATCTCTCTTCCGTATCATTGTCAACAAGTATTTTTCTGACCGACGTATAGGTCATCCGTTCATTACTGTTGATGATGCTTGGATAAAAATCCCTGTTCCTGATTTGACCGTTTCTGTCAAAGTGTATCTCAACCGAAAAGGTTGGTCTGTCCTCCCGCGGAACAAGACTGCACAGGTCATTAGACAGTTTCTCCGGCAGCATGGGTATGACACTGCCCGGAAAATATACACTTGTCCCCCGTTTTCTTGCCTCCATATCGATGACAGAATCCCATTGAACATAATGGCTTACGTCGGCAATATGGACATATAAAATTATTCCCTGTTCGTTCCTTTCAATAGAGATGGCATCATCAAAGTCCTTTGCCGTCTCCCCGTCAATCGTTACCGTCAGCATGTTGCGGCAGTCTTTTCTGTTACGGAGAGGAATGTCTGGTGAAAGCTCCCTGACAGCCGACAGCACGTGAGGCGGAAACCTGCGGGGGAGGGAAAATTCCTCAATGATCATGTCGATTTCATGCGAGGGCTCACTCACTTCACGTAACACCTTCAGCACCTTGCCCTCAGGCGGTCTGTTCATGGTGGGATAGGATATAATCTCAACAGAAACCCTGTCGTTGTTTTTTGCCCCTTTCCTGTTCTTCGGGCTTATGACGATACCAAAAGGGATGTTCTTTCTTTTTGGGGTGACAAAATAAAAGTTTTCTTCACGGTGAAACGTACCAATGATCTTTTTCTGGCCCCGCTCGAGAATTTTTATAATGGACCCTTCTCTGCGTTCTGCGCTTTCTACACGGGCAACCACCCTGTCGCCTGACATCGCGGCCATGGTTTTCCGGGGAGGAATAAACAGGTCACGCTCACCTGAAGTTTCCGGTATGACAAACCCATATCCGTCCCTGTGCGCTTCGAAATGACCTGACACAAGGTTCATTTCCCTGACAAGCCCGTACAACCCGGTCTTGGTCCTGAATATCTCACCTGATTTTGTAAGCGTGTTGAGGATTCTTTTCAATGTACGTGAATCCTTTCTCTGAATGCGTAAGGCCCTGGCTATCTCTTTAAAATTCACAGGCCTTGATGTCTTGGTCCGGAGAAAGGTAAGTACGGAATCTTTAAGCTTGATGTCTTTGGGTATCATGATGTTTTGTGAATCGTTATTCGTTAATCGAAAAAAAGAAACATTTGTTGTTTTTCATATAACGAATAACCAATAACTAAATTTACTCATATGTTTAATTCTATAAACTGGTTGAACATATTATGATTGCTTATTAGTTACCCATTTAATTATTTCCTTAATCATAGCATCAATTGTGGTTTCCTTTGGTATAATTGTAACATGAAGTCCTGCCTTTTTTACTGCCTGTGCAGTCACAGGGCCGATGACGGCGATAGCAACATCCTTAAGAAGTGAGGCCGCATCATTGCCTGTTATATCAAGGAAATTATTAAAAGTGGCAGCACTTGTAAAGGTAGCTATGGATATCTTTCCTTCCTTTAAAAACCGTTGAAGTCTTTTACCATGTATTTCGGGCTTTATGGTCCTGTATACCGGCGGCAGATCTATGTTGCCGCCAAGTTCACGGACTTTGTCCGGGAAAACGTTGCGTGCAACCTCTGCCCTTGGTAAGAGGATGTTAAGTCCGCTGAGTTTTTTCTCTGAAGTCTGATTTCTGCTGTCTGTTATTTGGAGAAAGGCCTTTATCAGTCCTTCAGCATTAAACTCTTCAGGTATCAGGTCGACCTTGATCCCGAACTTTCTTATTGCAGAAGCGGTCTTGGACCCGACGGCGCAGATATTAATGCCCTTTAAATCCCTGATGTCTCTGTTTCTAAAGAACCGCTGAAAGAAAAACTTAACGCCATTACCGCTGGTCAGTGTTATCCAGTCATACGATTCAATGGTGTCAATTGCCTTATCAAGCTCTGTCCAATCCTTTGGAGGAACTATTTTTATAGTAGAGAACTCGATAACTTCTGCTCCCATTTCCTCTAACGGTTCAAATCCATACGTGTGCTCTCTGGTGACCAGAATTCTCTGCCCGAAGAGTGGTTTCTTCTCGATCCATTTTAACGTGTCTCTGAGCTTCACCACATCCCCCACAACCATGACTGCAGGAGGTTTTATATCTCTTTCTTTTACCTGTCTGGAAATATTGCCCAGGTCGCCCACAAGTGTTGTCTGGTCAGCTCTTGTGCCCCAGCGGATTACGGCAACAGGTGTTTCCGCTTTTCTGCCGTTTTCGACCAGCTTTCGGCATACTTCAGAAATGTTTTTTACGGTCATAAGGAACACAATCGTCCCCACACCGGTTGCCAGTCGCGTCCAGTCGATAAAGTTGTCTTTCTTTGTTACGTCTTCATATCCCGGGACAACTGCAAGTGATGAAGAGTATTTCCTGTGGGTCAGGGGAATACCTGCGTATGCAGCAGCAGCAACAGAGGAACTGATACCCGGAACAATTTCAAATTCTAATCCTTCATTGGCAAGGACCTCAGCCTCTTCGCCGCCGCGACCGAACACAAAGGGGTCACCGCCTTTCAGGCGGCATATCCGCTTACCCTGCTTTGCTTTTTCGACAAGGGTCTGGTTAATCTGGTCCTGTGTCATTGCATGCTGACCGCCACGCTTGCCGGCGTATATAAACTCTGCTTCATGGTCTATGTAATTTAAGATCTGTGCATTAAGATGAAAATCATACACCACAACTTCCGCAGTCTGAAGACATCTGAGTCCTTTTACCGTGAGCAGACCTATGTCTCCCGGACCTGCGCCTACAATATAAACTTTCCCTTTAGACATATGTATGATGGGGTGTCCTTTCCGGAGTCAAAATAGAACTGTAATATAACACAATTATATATTGTTCGTAATTATTCAGGAAGGCACAAAGGGGCATAGGCACAGAGGCACAGAGGGAAAAGCCGCATAAAATATTTTTCGTGTTTTGTTGTAAAACTTTGTGCCTCTGTGCCTATTTCGTTTCTCTAGTTCAGATAGAAACAAATAATAGATCAGGGGTAAAAATCATGACAGGTCAATGAAATTGCAGGGGCGAACGGCTGTTCGCCCGGACAGGTATCAATATATAAAATAAAAATGAATCATTTAGAGGTCTCTGTTGACCATTTCGCGCAGTTCTTTTCCAACCTTGAAGTAAGGGACCTTCTTGGGCGGTACGTCCACAGCTTCCCCGGTCTTGGGATTTCTTGCTTTTCTTGCATTTCTGCTGCGAAGCCTGAAGTTGCCGAATCCCCTTATCTCAACCTTGCCTCCCCTTGCAAGTGACTCTTTAATACTTTCAAAAATTGTCTCAACAATAACCTCAGTCTGCTTTTTTGAAAGCCCATCCACCTTTTCCGATATTTTCTCGATCAGTTCAGACTTTGTCATACCTTCCTCCTGCTCATGGATTTACTATAATTAATTGATTTATTTAATTTTACTCTTAAATAAAAATATAACATACTTTATAACGTAAATAAATATTTAAGTGAAATACCGGAAAAAGCTTCTCCCATGAGGCTGTCTGGAATCTGGCTCCTGAGCATCTCAATCAGGCTGAATTTTTCTTCCTTGCGAACGACATCCGGTTCACCTTTAATGCCTGCCAGCTGACCTGCCAATGCAATTGCGTCCTCAAGGCTTCCCAGTTCATCAACAAGACCGGCCTCCTTTGCCATCCTGCCTGTAAATATTCTCCCGTCAGCAATTTTTTTCACATCTTCAACATCCATTCCCCTGCCCTCAGACACAGCCCTGATAAACTGGTCATGCACATCATCAAGCACAGACTGCAGGACCTCCTTTTCTTCAGGCTTGAGGGACCTGAAGACAGACGCAGTATCCTTGAGCTTCCCACTTTTTATTACCTGCGGTTTGATCCCTATCTTATCCATAAGACCCTTTACATTAGGAATTTCCATAATGACACCGATTGAGCCTGTCAGGGTCCCGGCATTGGCCATGATCTTATCGGCAGGTGCGGCAATATAATAGCCGCCGGATGCTGCAACCGTTCCCATGGACACGACGACTTTCTTTTTTTCCTTTACCTTAAGAATTTCATCGTGTATCTCCTGGGCCGGGGGGACTGTGCCGCCCGGACTGTCAACTCTCAAAACGATTGCCTTTATGGAACGGTCTTTGCTGTATTTTTTTAATTCGTCAACTACTCCTGAAGAATCAATAATGACACCGGTGACATGTACCAGAGCAACTTTTTCACCAGGAGAGACCTTTTCTGAAAAAGTCACGATGAAACTGAGTACAGCAGTAATGATAAAAATGATTGCAAAAAAGATGAGAACTTTTTTCAACGTTAAACCTCAGACATATCCATGAATTACCACTTCTATAATTGTTAATGACCGGTTCTTATCCGATCATGGTCTTTAATGTGAGGTCTATTTTTCTCTCATTGGTGTTGAGATTAATCACTCGTGCGGTTATTTCATCGCCGATCTTGAAGAGCTCTTCGATTTTTTCTTCGGGGTTCTTTTCGATTTCCGAAATATGAATCAACCCTTCAGCGCCTTCCTCAAGTTCTACAAAAATACCGAAATCGGCTATGCTCACGACTCTTCCTGTAACACTGTCACCGAGGGTGTATTTTTCAGGGATCTCACTGATCCATGGGTCTGTGGTCAGTTCCTTGAGACCGACAGATATCCTCTCTTTATCAGGCTCTATGTTAAGAACAACCACCTCAATCTCCTGCCCCTTGCTTAAGACGT
>CAMYJJ010000034.1 GCA_947258735.1 Thermodesulfovibrionia bacterium
ATTATCAAATTGTGATTGATTTTGCGTATTACTGTAAATAAAAAAAAGAGCTGTCCCACCTTTTTATGGATGGGACAGCTTATTTTTGCAGCATAGAAGAAATTATCTCTTTCTCTTAGCTTTCTTCTTGGTAGCTTTCTTCTTGGCAGCTTTCTTCTTAGTAGCTTTCTTCTTGGCAGCTTTCTTCTTAGTAGCTTTCTTCTTGGTAGCTTTCTTCTTGGCAGCTTTCTTCTTGGTAGCTTTCTTCTTGGTAGCTTTTTTCTTAGTAGCTTTCTTCTTGGTAGCTTTCTTCTTAGCTACTTTTTTCTTAGCTTTCTTTTTTGCAGCGGCTTTCTTTTTGGCGGCCATTCTCGTTCACCCCCTTTCTTTTCCCATATTAATGGGAGTATTTATCACAATCTTCCCAATAGAAGAATTTTTTCCTTGGTTAACAGTTTTTTTAGCTGACGTTCTCCGCTTTTTTTCTTTGTCTTATACTCATTGATGCTCATTAATTTTAAATGGATGGATCTGCCAAATCTTTTTTCTATATCATCAAGTGTCTTTCTCAGATGGTTTGAGTCTGACACAACAAAAAGGTCTATGGACGGGATGTTTGCGTTCTTAATATAAGATCCATGTATGAAGGCTGTTTTAGCTTCAGATGCCTTAAGTACAGATTTGAGTGCACCAGGCAGACCAAGTGATTTTGCGATAAGACCTTTTAGTTCGGGAAAGAGGGGGGAATTCCTGTTGACTCTGAAATATTTGAGATTGCCTTCTCTTTCGGTGAGCACAAGATCCATTTTCAGCAGTTTGTCGAGTTCTCTTTTTACCCCTGATGGATTTTTATTGACAAGTCTGGCGACTTCTCTTACATAAAACTTTTCTTCTGGGTTGTTGAATAGCAGGGACATGATGTCTGCCCTGATACCCGATGTAAAAAGTTTTTCTAACATATGTTATCTATAATGTATATGAAAAAAAAAAGCTTGTCAAGAGATAAATACAAAAATAGAACATAAAAATACATTTTGTAAACGTTCCAGATAATGATCCTATCGTTCATAAAAAATGAACAGTCTGCTTTCATGTAATTATATTCGGAAGATTTATAAAAAACATTAAGAGTAACTTCCGTAACATGATAAAATAAGACAGCACAGTATGAACCGATGCCTGTGATATAATGTCGGTATGAAAGAGGCAATGTTTTACGACAGGAATGAAGGACTGAAAGTCAGATGTATTCTTTGTGCACATACCTGTGTTATATCGGAAGGCAAGCGTGGCTTATGCGGTGTGAGGGAAAACGTTAAGGGCAAACTTTACAGTCTGGTATACGGAAAACTGATATCCATGAATATAGATCCTGTAGAAAAAAAACCCCTGTTCCACCTGTGCCCTGCATCCACCTCTTTTTCGATTGCTACAATAGGATGTAACTTCAGATGCAAACACTGTCAGAATTATGATATAGCCCAGTATTCCAAGGAGCATGATAATGTCCCGGGTGAGGAGGTCACACCTGAACAGGTTGTGGAGGCGGCAGACAAAGCAGGGTGTAAAAGCATTTCGTACACGTATACTGAACCGACTGTTTTTTTTGAGTTTGCCTATGAATGTGCGAAACGTGCCCGTAATCGCGGTATTAAGAATGTTTTTGTCAGCAACGGGTATACAGGCACTGATGCGGCAAAGACTATAATCCCTTATCTTGATGCAAACAATATCGATCTAAAGGGTGATGATCAATTTTATAAAAAAATATGCGGGGCTAGGTTGCAGCCTGTTCTTGATACTATTAACTTAATGAAGGACTCCGGAGTATGGGTAGAGATAACGACGCTTATTATTCCTTCATATAATGATTCTGATGAAGTTTTGGGAGGCATTATAGAATTTATCATGTCTGTTGATCCGGCTATTCCCTGGCATGTAACGCAGTTCTATCCTACGCATGAGATTCTGGACCAGCCCAGAACACCGGTTGATACGTTAAACCGTGCCCGGGACATGGGTCTGGCAGCAGGGCTCAAATATGTATATGAAGGAAATGTGCCGGGACAGGGTGGAGAAAATACATATTGTCCCAAATGCGGTGAACTTCTTATTGAACGCATTGGTTATACTACAACAAGTAATATCAGTGATGGAAGCTGTCATGCATGTAATGAAAAGATTGATGGTGTCTGGAGGTGACTATTCATTATGAGTAATACATTAAGAGATGAAATTCTTGAACTCATATGGGCATTACGGGAGAAGGGTTCAAAGAGTATGGAACATGTAATCAACGGTCTGGGAGACAATGACACGTCAGATGAAATAAGGAAAATGGAAAAGGCAGGCAGTCTGATTATCAAGGACAATGAACTTGAGCTGACAGAAAAAGGTGAGTCACGTGCGCGTGACCTTACAAGACGACACCGCCTGGCAGAAAGACTGTTTCATGACGTGCTTGATGTTGGCATGAAGGAGAGTGAAGAGACGGCATGCGAAATCGAACATTTTCTTTCACCGTCTGTCACTGACAGTGTATGTTCATTTCTTGGCCATCCCCCTACATGTCCTCACGGTAAACCAATACCCAGGGGAACCTGCTGTTCAAAATACAAGGCCGACTTCAGGCCCCTGGTTGTGCAGTTGAAAGATTTTGAGGTAGGCGGCAGAGGAAGGATTGTTTTTATCCGGCCTTCTGACAGTACACGTCTTGAGCGTCTCTCTTCTATGGGTATCATAGCAGGCAGCGTAATTACATTAAAACAGAAAAGGCCGTCATTCGTGCTGGAAGTTGATGAAACAACACTGGCGGTTGACAGTCAGATTGCTGAAGAGATATATGTCAAGGAACATCAGTAGGTAAACTTCCTGTTAACCGGTTTAATTTCAGATGTGCCTTCAGACAGCCGGTGAATGGTATGCCTGTATTTAAAAAGGGTTCAAGGATCCAAGGGGTCAAGGAAAAATCAGTAAATAGTATTAAATGCAGTATCTTTCGTATATGTTCTCTATTATTCCGTCTTTCTCCGGACCCCTTGGATCCTTGAACCCTTGCCCCCTTCTTTTTATTAATTATGACATACGTCATAGCATCCTTTTTACCATGCAATTATTGTAAAAGAATAAACTGTTCATCTTTTTCAGTGATAGCTGGTTGATATTCCAGTATCCTTCAAAATATCTTGATAAAGAAAATAATCATAACTCTCCTTCTTTTTATCTTCACATCTTTTTCTGTGCTCGATAGCTCATCTGACATCGGATATACGCGTGAGAGGGCAGAGAAACTGTTTCATCTCATAGACTGGTTCGAGTATAACCTGGAGACTTTTCAGAAGGCCGTTAAAGAGCAAAAGCCGATTTATCTTGTGCTATCAGCTCCTTCATGGTGTTACTGGTGCCACGTGTATGAAAGCGAGGATTACCTGTATCATCCTGAACTGTATCCCTATATAAACGAGCATTTCATAGCTGTATTCATTGATTCTGATAAACGCCCGGATTTAACAAAAAAATATCTTGAGGGCGGCTGGCCGTCAACTACCATATTTACACCGGACATGAACAGGATCAGCGGTTTTTCCGGTCCGGGTGACCCCCGGGCACTTAAGGAATATCTCGTAAAGGTGGTAGCATTTATGAAAGACAGGACATTCTCTGAACGAGCGGGACAGGTTGCTTACAAAGAGATGCCTCCGATGATTCCGGAACAGGACAGTCTTGATACGGCTGAGAATATGCTTCTGGATCATCTTATTTCTGCATATGATACGACGTTTGGAGGCTTTTCCCGGGGAAGCAGGGGGCAGAAGTTTCCAAACGGCTTTGTTTACAAATTGCTGCTGGAGCTTTATGAGGAAAAAGGAAACGATGATTACTTACATATGATCAGAAACACGTTCAATAATCAGTTTACTGATATTGCAGAGATGAAAGAGAAGTACAGGCTATTTGATCCGGTTGAAGGGGGTTTTCACAGGTACAGCACCAGGGAGGACTGGACAGTTCCCCATTATGAAAAACTGCTTGCTGACCAGGCAAAGATACTCAGGGCATATGCCCATTTATTAAAGATCGACAATGATCAAAAGGTGAGACACGCGGTTGAGAGTTCAGTATCGTACATCACCACAAGTCTGTATGACAGAAAAGGCGCGTTCTACTCAAGTCAGGACGCCTATCTGGAAGGCGCCTACTATGGTTTGACAGCAGGGGAACGCCAAAAAATTTCACCTCCATATATAGACAAAACCAGGATCATAGATGCCAATTCCATGATGATAAGCACTCTCCTGTGTATATTTGATGTATTCGGTGACAGGGAGAGCAGGGATGCTGCAATAAACAGCCTGGAATTTATAAAACGCGAAATGATCGGCAGGGAAGGGGCGTATTATTATTTTGATTATGAGAAAAACAGGGCATTCTTAACTGGACAGGCAATTTCAAATGCATGGGCATTACTGGCATTTCTCGATGCACATGATCTGCTGGGAGATAAAGCGTATCTTGAGACATCACTCACACTGGCAGAGTATTCACTTAACAATCTGTATGACTGGAATTCCGGGGCCTTCTTTAAAAGAAACACCAAAGACATTGACAGGTTTGCTCCCTATGAACACGTTGACTTAACCAAACCCTACGAAATAAATGCTGTCTACAGCTATGCAATTCTTCGGTTATATATGATGACAGAAGACCTCAGGTATCTTGACAGCGGGTTGAAGACGCTGGGGTTTCTGCTCTCCATCAATCCGGAAGGAATCGATGAGATGTATTATATGATAAGGGCATCAAAGCTGGTGAGAAAGAAGGGGTTGCTGGCTGTATATAGGAATAATATTGACCTAATAGATGCTATCGTGGCGAAGGGCAGGGCAGATTTTTTCCTGACAGAGAATTTTATCAACAGTCAGAACAACCTGCCGGCTGAAGAGTTTCCATCATTAAAAGACGATTTGACCGAATCAGGTTTTTTAATACTGGCAGGTCTGGCTTTTTTTGCCGGTCTGTTAAGTTTTATCTCACCCTGCACACTGCCGATCCTTCCGGCATACTTTGCACAGAGCATTAGTCAGGGAAGAGGTGAAATTTTAAGAAATACCATATTCTTTTTTCTCGGCCTTGCGACCGTCTTTTCAATTTTTGGTATGGGAGCCAGTTATGCAGGGAGCGTACTCAGGGAAAACAGAATAATCATGACACAACTCATAGCTGTGGTCATTATTATATTCGGGCTGCTGGAGTTGTTTGGAAAGGGGTTTTCCGGTCTGTCCGTACAGGTCAAAGGCATTAAGAGAACGCCTGTCGGCTCTTACCTGTTCGGGGCCGTATTTGCGATCGGCTGGAGTGCCTGTATCGGGCCGATTCTGGCATCATTACTCCTGATTTCAGCTAAATCCGAGACACTTGTTAAGGGATCTTCACTGTTATTTATATAAGCATCCGGTCTGGCAGTACCGCTTATTGTTTTTTCATTGTTCTTTGACAGGATCAGAAATAAGAGATTATGGAAAATCCTCAGGGGGAGGGAACTGTCTATCCATTTTTTTAATAAAGAACTAAACTTGCATTCTACTCAGTTCATATCAGGAGTAATGATTATTCTTCTCGGACTGCTGATTTATAATGATTATCTTTTCAAGCTTAATGAGTTCACACTCCGATCAGAATATGTTCAGGAGTATCTTTTTAAAGGAGAAGAGTATTTAAAGGAGGTATTTATTGGAGAGTAATGTAAGGCTGAGATATATCATAGTAAGTACAATGGAAATTATATATAATTTAGTTTGAGGAATGAAAGATGGTCAATAAAATATTCATGATAAGTGTTGCAGGGTTAATGTTATGTACATCAATGACTCTTATGCACTCAGATGTTTCAGCAGTGGGTACATACGAAACAGCTACGTTTGCGGGCGGGTGCTTCTGGTGCATGGAGCCCCCATTTGAAAAAATGGATGGTGTAAAAGAAGTAATATCAGGCTATACAGGAGGACATACAGAAAATCCGACGTATGAACAGGTATCATCAGATATTACGGGGCACACTGAAGCTGTCAATGTACTATATGATCCTACAATAGTGACATATGCTGAACTGTTGGATGTTTTCTGGAGACAGATAAACCCAACTGATGCTGGAGGACAATTTGTTGACAGGGGGTCCTCTTACAGGACAGCGATATTCTATCATTCAGAACAGCAGAGAGGACTGGCAGAGCAGTCAAAGAAGGACCTTGAACAGTCCGGCAGATTTGATAAACCCATTGTTACTGAAATAGTACCCGCAGCAACATTTTATATTGCAGAAGACTACCATCAGGACTACTATATAAACCATGCCATCAGGTACAGGGTATATCGTTTTGGTTCAGGGCGTGACAGGTATCTGGACAAGGTATGGGGTAAAGAAAGGGAAAAGAAAATGACTGTGATAAAGGACAAGAAGTATTCAAGACCGTCTGATGAAGAAATTCGTACACAACTGACCCCGCTTCAGTATAAAGTTACCCAGAAGGACGGGACAGAAAGGGCATTTGATAATGAGTACTGGGACAATAAAAAGGAGGGCATCTATGTGGACATAGTATCGGGTGAGCCCCTTTTCAGTTCATCGGACAAGTACAAATCAGGTACGGGCTGGCCCAGCTTTACAAAGCCCATTGACAAAAATTATATCGTGGAAAAAGAGGACAGAAAACTGTTTAGTGTACGTACAGAGATCAGGAGCAATTTCGGAGACTCTCACCTCGGCCATGTATTTGATGACGGGCCGGAACCCACAGGCCTTCGATACTGCATGAACTCAGCTTCTCTCCGTTTCATTCCTAAGGAAAAAATGGAAGAAGAGGGGTATGGAGAGTATCTGAAGCTGCTTGAGGAGTAATGTTCGCTTTTGTTATTACATGTTGTCAATAAGAATGACAGCCTCGGGGCAGGGCGTGTCCCTGCCCTTCGATAACCGGGCATCCTCAAGGGTTGTCTCTGCGTAAGGTAGCTGTCGGCAGACTATATCCCATTTAAATTAATTTCAATCCCTCAATATGCTGTTAATGTTCATGCGAATAACTGGACCGCGTATCTGCAAAAAATGAGATTTCATCATGATTTTTTTAAAAATAAATTGCGAGTTATAAGAATAAGGAGTAGAATTTAAAAAGGAGGAGGTATATTATGGATAGCACAATTATTATTACAGCTGATCTGGGCCATTATAAGGCCTACAGAGTTACCAAGGAACGTCAGGACATCAGTCCCAGAGTTACACTTATTGCAAGCAATGAATCTATTGAAGGGAAAAGTAAATTAGGGGAAAAATTAAGTGATACAGGAGGAAGGTTCAGGAGGGCCGGAGGTAAGAATGAGGTTGCAAAGGGATCTGGTGAACGACATAACATTGAGCTGGAAATGCAAAAAAAGCTCTCAAAAAAGATAGCAAATGATATAAATGCATTAATTGAGAACGAGGGCTGTGTTGAATGGTACCTTGCATCAAGCAAGAAAATAAACAGAAAGATAATTGATAATCTGAAGCCTAAGGTAAAAGACAGACTGGTAAAAAATATCACAGCTGATTTAACCGGAGTAGGCAAATCTGAAGTCCTGGGACATTTCACATAATATATAGTGCTACATTTCAAAATTGTCTTTAAGTTTTTGTCACGCGGTACTTTCATCATCTATAAAAAAGCGAGTTGTCAATGAATGAAGAACAGAGAAATAATTTAAAGTCATTGATCACTAAAGAGATTGATGAGCTTAAACATTCAATCGAACGGGTGAAGGAAACTGTCCGGCCTGTGGCCCCTGATGACGCTATAGGCCGCCTTACTAGAATGGAGGCCATTAATGCCAAAAGCGTCAGCGAAGCAAATCTTCGATCATCTCAGGCCAGACTGAGCAAGCTGGAATTTGCTCTCAGGAATATTGATGATCCTGAATTCGGTATCTGTGCCGGCTGTGAAGAGCCGATACCTATTGGACGATTGATGGTCATGCCGGAAAGCAGGATGTGCGTGAAATGTATTGATGGGTAATTTGGATACATCTGGATTGCTAAGTACATAATTTAATAAAAAAGGGTTCTGGTATTCAGGGATTCGAGTGAAAGAATAATAATTGAAAATGCTGCACTAAAGTAATCCTTTTTTGTTGTCGTTCCCTTGAATCCCTGACTGCCGACAGGCAGGCGCAAACCCTTGACTCCTTGAATCCTGTTCTGACATTACCTGATAAAATCAATGACATTTGCACTGAATGTCCATGGTCCGGCTCCGCAACCCTGTCCTGTCCGTGCTTCAAATTTCAGTGAGGTCCCGGATATGACTTCTATAAAGACACTGTCTGATGAAGCATCGTAACAGTAGACCTGACCATCCGCAGTTACCTGATCAAAACGTCTATTCAGTGTCCCACTTGTGACAGGTGTAAAGTTCAGTACCTGTCCGTCCAAAGAGCTTCCTACATTTCCGATAGATATTCCGCCTTCTGAAGGTGTTATATTGTCATATGCAAGTGCAATGCCATATGCTTCCACAAACCCTCCTGCCGGCATGGTGTTTGTTACCCATACTCCCTGAGCAGTGCCAGCAACATCAAAATCAACCTTGCCGCACACCGGAGCAGTTGTGCGTATTACAGAGCCGTCATATCGACCCAGTTTAGCTTCCAGTGTACTTTTCATTGCAGGTTCATAGTAGTCGAGCGGACATGCTGTTGTGAGATAGTGGCTGTGGCGCGACGGATTTACAAAGAAAAGGTTTGTGCGGCTGTCATCAAGTCCATAATCAAGGGTACCTAAATAACTGACAGTACCTAGCCGGGTCCCGGCTTTCACAGGAATGTCAGTTGATACGGAACAGTTGGTTGCTGTTTCATCAGCAGTGCTGTAGGTCTGGCAGTTGTTATTAAGCTGTGAACTGACCTGATTGAGAAGTGATGAATCAAGGTCCATGATGTGGTTGAAGTATCCTTCCACCTCTTTGCATACTGCAAACCGGATACTGTAATCAGACGTATAGGACCTTGTAGTTGGACCGTAGGTAGTCTGATCAATTGATATGATTGTTATATCTCCTGGTGAAAATACATCTTCCCTGTCCTGGGGCTGCGGTGGAGTTTGAGGATCAGTGGTGTAACAGCCTGTATGTCGCGTTGGAAAGGTGTGTGAAGACGGATTAAGCGTCCCCAGGGGTGAAATAGCCGTGAGCGCATTTAAATCGATAGGTGAATGGGTAAATAACTCGCTGCTGGTGCATGATGGAAGATTGTTGCCTGAACCATTGTCGCCTGAACCATTGTCGCCTCCTCCCCCACAACTGAGTAGACTGAACATTAATGTAATACAGATCAGTGTGCTGATGATTAATATTTTCATACGTGGTTTCTTACTCATAATTAACACCCTTTCCGATTATATGACTTGCTTGTTGTGTATATAACATCTAACCATCATTATGGCTGATATTCTCTTTGCTTAAGTCATTAACATTTATATCGGTATTGAGGGAGATTTTATTAAAATATTTATTTTTTCATGCCGATCTGGATTATGTAGAGCTTTTTCCATATAATCTTAGGAACCCATGAAAATTAATCACAGGATATGGCTGGCCTGTATGCCGGTAATGCTCATGTCAGTATGGTATGGCTGCTCCCTTTTTATTAAGCCCGGACCAGAGCCGGGATTGACAGAACTGACGTCAAAGGAAGTATCTCACAAGGATTGGATAGATGATCTGGTGTTCAGGGATATAGATCGCGCGATTGAACAGTCAATCAGGTATTATGACCGGGTTTCCGCAGATGAATCATTTAAGTATGGAGAACTAAGTTACTCAGCAGAAGAAATGATTGCTTCCATGCGGTTATTCCTCAATATAGTGAAGATGAAAGATGTGAATAAACATGCTGTTCAAATAAAAAAGAAGTTTAAGTTTTTTGAAAGTAAAAACTCTGAAGGCGAGGCCTTTTTCACCGGTTATTATGAACCCCGGCTGGAAGGGAGTCCTGTACCAACACAAGAATTTGACGAACCTCTGTATGCTACTCCGCATGATCTCATAGAAGTTAAACTCGGTGCATTTTCTGAACAATGGAAGGATGAAAAAATTGTAGGCCGTCTGGAGGGGAATAAACTTGTACCATTTGATTCAAGAAATGATATTGTGTATAAAAAATCTCTTTCCGGACGTGCAGATCCTATAGCATATGTAAATGAGATTGAACTCTTCTTTCTGCAAATACAGGGATCAGGGCTGATCAGTATGCATGACGGTACTATAATACGGGTTAATTATGCAGAGAAAAATGGGCATCCTTACAGAGCAATCGGAAGAATATTATCAGACAGAATACCTGAAGAGGAAATGTCTTTGCAGGCGATAAAAAAGTATCTTTATTCTCATCCTGATGAAGTAAAGGATATTCTGAATTACAACCAGAGCTATGTTTTTTTTCGTGAGACAGAAGAGGGGCCCCTTGGTAACATAAACGTGCCCTTAACACCGCTCCGCTCCATAGCAATGGACAAGAGGGGAATACCAAAGGGCGGTCTGGTCTTTATACAGACCGAAATTCCTGTTATTTCCGAAAATCAAACTGCCGGATGGGAACCGGTTCAGCGATTTGGCCTCATTCAGGACACAGGAGGAGCAATACGTCAACACGGGAGAGCGGATATATTCTTTGGTAATGGAAAGAATGCAGAAATGATAGCAGGTCATATGAAGCAGAGAGGGAGGATTTTTCTGCTGGTTGCAAAGAAAGAATATCTGAATCAGTGATTTGATGCTGCGTCTGTCAGCCGGTCAAGGATGAGGCCGAAGAAGTGATGGTCATTTTTTTGATAGAACCATCCGAGGTGTACCATGCAGTTTGAGCATATGCTTATGCTCCAGGTGAAACCGGCAAACCATGTATTTTCAAGGGTAGACTCGTCCTCGATGGCGCAGCCCTCAGCGTGAGAAAAACATCCGAGCTGAAAGACCAGACCTTCAGGGTTCAGAAAGGTATGCCGGTGATGATCATTGACCGTAATGACCTGTTCCGGTCCTGTAACAACATGCCCGCAGTTCTCACATAAAATAACCTGGCCTTTTAAAATACCGAATTTTTTTTCTGACTTTATAACAACGTCATCAGATGGTTTATCTGATGGAGGTTTACAATAAACTGTTTGATCGACCTGTACGTTTTTATCCAATGTCCCGCAGCCTCTGAAATATCCTTTCCACCCTGTGAGAGGTTGTATTGATATCTCCATTGTTTTCGATCAGAAAGTCAGCCAGTTTTTTCTTTTTGTAGATCGGCATCTGGGACCGGAACCTTTTCATAATGTCATTTTCTGTAAACCCTTTATTGATGAGTCTGTCTACCGCTGTTTGCCTTTTTGAGTGGACAACAATTGTTTTATCAAAATAATTTCCATATCCTGCTTCAAACAGCAAAGGAACTTCAAATATAATAAGGGCATCAGGGTCTTCTTTCATTTTTTTGGATCTGACAGCTTTTATTTCTGCAAGGACACCCGGATGGATAATCTTTTCTATGGTTTTCCTCTTGTCCGGATTATTGAAAATGATTGCGGCCACCTTTTTTTTATGCAATGAATTACCTGATGATGATTTAATCAGGACTTCATCACCAAGGACCCTGGATATCTTTCTGATTATGTTGTCCTGTTGTAATATCTTATGAACAAATGCATCTGTATTAAATGTATAAGCGCCGAGCTTTTTAAACATTCCCAGAACGGTTGTCTTCCCCATTCCGAAATTGCCTGTCAGGCCTATGGTTGGCATAGGCTGATTATAACAATTTTCAATGTATGATTGCATGGTACACTGCCGATTAAAGCTTAAATATTAGTGAATTACAGATCAGAACCGCTTTTTTTTACCAGTGGAATCACAGCAGATATTAATAAAACAGAATTCTTGACTTACCTTAAGGAGATTGATAATATAATCTGCACCAAATCATGATATCTTTCCTTATGCCTTTTATCATGTGGGAAAACCTAAAGGAATCTAAATGTTATCAATATGTTATGAGCAGGTGCGGAGGGTATTATGAAAGTGGCCATTGGATGTGATCATGCAGGTGTCTCAATGAAACACGAAATTGTTCCGGTACTGGATGAACTCTCCATAGATTGGGAAGATTTTGGCACCAAAGACGAAGAGTCAGTCGATTATCCTGACTTTGGTGAAAAGGTCTCTGAGGCTGTTTCCAAAGGAGTTGTGGACAGAGGTATTCTGATCTGCGGTACAGGTATCGGCATGTCAATTGTGGCAAACAAGATGCCCGGCATCAGGGCTGCCCTGTGCCAGGAGGACTACTCAGCCAAAATGAGCAGGCTTCATAATGATGCCAATGTTCTGGTACTGCCCGGAAGAATTATCGACCAGGAAAAGGCACGTGAAATAGTGAAAACGTGGTTTACCACCGATTTTGAAGGCGGACGGCACCAGAGACGGCTGGACAAAATAAAGGACATAGAAGAAAAGCAGACTTAATTAATGAACAATGACGATTTAGAAAAATTTGACCCTGAGATTTATAATGCCGTCAGGGACGAGATACAACGTGAACAGGACAAGATAGTCCTCATCGCTTCTGAAAACTACGCAAGCAGGGCGGTACTCCAGGCACAGGGCTCGGTCTTTACCAATAAATATGCAGAAGGGTATCCGGGCAGACGGTACTATGGCGGGTGTGAATATGCCGATAAGGTAGAAACACTTGCTATAGAGCGGGCCAAAGAGCTGTTTGGCGCAGAACATGTCAATGTACAGCCCCATTCCGGTTCACAGGCAAATATGGCAGTATATTTTGCCGTACTTAAACCCGGAGACAAAATCCTTGGTATGGACCTCAATCATGGCGGCCATCTCTCGCATGGAGCTAAAGTCAACTTTACGGGAAAGTATTATAAAATCCATTCATATGGCGTAGACAAAGTCACAGGCCTGATTGATTATGACAATCTCCGTAAGCTGGCAAAAAAACATAAACCAAAGCTGATCATCGGGGGAGCAAGCGCTTATTCCAGGACCCTTGATTTTAAGCTGTTTGCTGAAATCGCCAAGGAAGCAAAGGCCTACTTCATGGCTGACATCGCCCATATTGCGGGATTAATAGCAACAGGGAACCATCCGTCACCCGTTCCTTATGCTGACTTTGTGACAAGTACATCTCATAAGACCCTGAGAGGCCCCCGGGGAGGTATGATCATGTGCAAGGCTGAATATGCAAAGGTCATAGACAGAGTGATTTTCCCCGGAATGCAGGGGGGCCCCCTCATGCATGTCATAGCTGCAAAAGCAGTTGCGTTTAAGGAGGCCCAGTCCGATGAGTTCAAGGCATATCAGCTTCAGATCATCAGGAATGCAAAAGAGATGGCAGACGTTTTAATGGGCAGGGGATTGCAAGTGATATCAGGGGGCACTGATACCCATTTAATGCTTATTGATCTGACGGAGCTTAATATATCCGGAAGCGAGGCTGAAACAGCACTGGACAGCGCGGGTATTACGGTGAACAAAAACTCTATCCCATATGATACAAAGCCTGCTACAGTAACCAGCGGCATACGGGTTGGAACTCCTATCGTAACAAGTCGAAAAATGAAAGAATCTGAGATGGTTGAAATAGCTGAACTCATCGCAGCTGTTTTGCACGATCATAAGAACAGTGCGACCATCAAACGGGTAAAAGAAAAAGTCAGGGCCCTGTGTAAAAAATTTCCGGTGTATGAAGATATAACAATTTAAAGAGTGCACGGGTTGTGAGTTATCACTGCAAATCATCATGCGTTGTCCCTTCTGCAATCATATAGAAGACAAAGTCATAGACTCCAGGCAGGGCAAGGATGCCGAAGTTATTCGCCGCCGCCGGGAGTGTCTGAAATGTGAAGGCCGCTTTACCAGTTATGAACGAATAGAAAATATTCTTCCTCATGTAATCAAAAAAGATAACAGCAGGGTCCTTTTTGACAGACAGAAAATATTGCAGGGGCTGGAAAGGGCCTGTGAAAAAAGACCGGTAAGTGTAGAGGCCAGGGAAGATCTGGCATCCAGAATCGAAAAAAGTCTTCAGGCGACAGGAGAGAAGGAGATATCAAGCTCGTTTATAGGAGAAAAGATAATGGATTATCTCAAGGAGATAGATCAGGTTGCCTATGTACGGTTTGCATCTGTATACCGGCAGTTTAAAGATATCAAGGAATTCATGCAGGAAATTAATGACATAGTGTACAGGAAGAAAGAGCAGTAAAGACTCTCCCCCAACATGCATCCTCTGCATTCATAACTAAATGAAATCGTGTGTTCTGCCGTATATATATGAAAGTAAATCAAATATATTACTGTCCCAGCTTGACAATATACGGTATAGACGATATATTAAATTTAGGAGATTTATATGTTTGAGAAATTCACAGAGAGAGGTAGAAAGGTAATCATATATGCCCGCGAAGAGGCGGAAAAACGTCAAAACGATTACCTCGGAACAGAACATCTGCTGCTTGGTCTCCTGAGAGAGGAAGAAAGTCTTCCCATGGTTATTCTCAAGAAGATGGGACTTTCGGCAGATGAATTGCGCATGGAAGTTGAAAGAAATCTTCCAACAGGATCAAATATTCTCACCTTTGGTGATATCCCTTTTACCCCCAGAGCTAAAAAAGTCCTCGAGCTTGCAGTGGAAGAAGCAAGGCTTCTTGGACACAGTTATATCGGAAGCGAACACCTCCTGATTGGATTGATCAGGGAAGAGGCCGGGATTGCAGGTAAAATTCTCAGGAGCCTTGGAGCAAACCTGCTTGGGGTCAGACAGCTGGCAATCAACCTTTCGATCAGAAAGATGCAGGCCGGCCAGAAAGAAAAAAAGACCCATACACCTGCACTCGATGAATTCGGCAGGGACATTACACAGCTGGCAAGAGACGGAAAGCTCGATCCTGTAATAGGGAGGGAACGTGAAGTTGAACGGGTACTGCAGATTCTTGGAAGAAGGGTAAAGAACAACCCTGTCGTCATCGGTGAGTCCGGGGTTGGAAAGACAGCAATTGTGGAAGGTCTTGCACAGAGGATTGTTGCAGAAGAAATCCCTGAAAACCTTATTGATAAACGCATAGTCAGTCTTGACCTCGGAGCGCTCATAGCCGGTACGAAATACAGGGGCCAGTTTGAAGAGCGCCTGAAGCTGGTCATGAAAGAAATTGTCCAGTCTGACAACGTCATACTTTTCATTGACGAACTCCATACGCTGGTTGGTGCGGGAGCAGCAGAAGGTTCCATAGATGCATCGAACATGCTCAAGCCCGCGTTATCAAGGGGTGAGATCCAGTGCATCGGGGCCACCACTCCTGATGAATACAGAAAGTATATTGAAAAGGACGGAGCATTTGAGAGAAGGTTCCAGCCTATTTACCTGCAGCCTCCCTCATTGGAGGAGAGTGTTCAGATCCTGGAAGGGCTGCAGACCAGATATGAGGTGCATCACAAGGTTAAAGTCACCCCCGAGGCGATCAAGGCCTGTGTTAACCTCTCGGACAGATATATTACTGAACGGTACCTGCCTGATAAAGCGATTGATGTGATGGATGAGACAGGTGCACGGATTAAACTTAAGAGGTTTACCATGCCTCCTGAGATTCGTGAACTGGAAAAGGAACTGAAGAGACTGAGCAAGGAAAAGAACCTGTATGTAAAACTGAATGATTTTGAAAAAGGAGCCTCTGTAAAGAGTGAAGAGGACAGGATCAGAAAGCTCTATGAGAGCCTGAACAAGAAATGGCGGGAAAACCAGCAGAAAGAGACCCCGAATGTCGTGGAAGATGATGTTGCATATACTGTTTCCAAAATCACGGGCATCCCTCTTTCAAAGCTTGAAGAAAAAGAATCTGAAAAGCTGCTCCGCATGGAGGGCTAACTCTATCAGGAGGTCACGGGCAGGTATCAAGGCAAGGACACGGCCCATAGGGTCGTTCTTCTTTCTCGGGCCTACAGGTGTTGGAAAGACAGAGCTTGCGAAAGCTCTGACTGAGTTTCTCTTTAATGACGACAAGGCACTCATCAAAATCGATATGTCGGAATATATGGAACGCTTCAATGTCTCCAGACTGACAGGAGCGCCTCCGGGATATGTGGGATATGAAGAGGGCGGCCAGTTATCTGAGACGGTCAGGAGGAGACCTTATTCGGTTATCCTGTTTGATGAGATCGAAAAGGCACACCCTGACGTATTTAATGTGCTGCTGCAGGTGCTTGATGAAGGAGTGATTACTGATAATCTTGGCAGAAAAGTAGATTTCAAAAACACGGTTATTATCATGACCTCAAATGTCGGGACCAGAGATATCGGCAATGCAATGCCTCTTGGTTTTCAGAAGGAATCAACAGAAAATACGTATAAGAAGATCAAAAGCGCGGTATTGGATGAGCTTAAGATAAAGTTTAACCCGGAATTCCTTAACAGGATTGATGATATTGTTGTATTCCATCAGCTTGATAAGACCCATCTTGTTGAGATTGTGAAACTGCTTATTGATGAGCTTAACAGGGAACTCCTTGATCAGGATTTGGCTATTACCTTGTCGGATGATGTGATCGACTGGCTGATAGAGAATAATTATGAGCCCGCATATGGTGCAAGACCGATGAGGCGCGCCATTCAGAAGCATATAGAAGATCCGCTTTCAGAAGAGATTTTAAAAGGCAATTTCGTCGATGTAAAGAAGGTGAATGTTGTTCTGGAAAATGATACGCCTGTATTTATAGAAAGCGATGTTGAAGCATTGATCTCTTCCAATAACTGATACGCATTACTACAAATGTATATCCGTCTATCAGCACTGTTGTGATGTGTTTTATAGCGCGGATCACCTCAGTCTGACCTCTTATTTTCACCCTGTATCATGTTATCTCTAACGAGCAAATAGAATGATACTACATCCACAGCACGTATTCACCCCGCTAAT
>CAMYJJ010000035.1 GCA_947258735.1 Thermodesulfovibrionia bacterium
CTGGTTCTCACTGCAGGCATTCTGGACTACGAAGCAAAATCTGTCTATGAAGTCATTGTGAGGACTACAGACTCAGGAGGTCTTACCTATGACAAGACCATCATCGTTATCATCAATGATCTGAATGAAGCACCTACCTTAATAGCGCTGGATAACACAACCGTGGATGAGAATGCAGTTGCAGCCATAATCGGTCTTTTAAGCACAAGCGATCCTGATGCAGGAGACGCCCACACATATACGGTAGATGATGCCAGATTTGAAGTCGCTGCAGACGAGTTGAAGCTCAAAGCAGGACAGAGTATTGATTTCGAGACTGAACCAGTAGTGAATGTGACGGTAACGTGCACCGATGCCGGCGGATTAAGCACAAGCCAGCTTTTTTCTCTCACCGTCAATGACATAAGCGAAGTCCTTTCGGCAATCAATATGAATGCACCGGAAAGCTATGTGATCAATACTCCCTTTGACCTGACTGATATTGCAGTCACGCATCCAACCACAGGAACCATAACAGTAACACTGTCACTTTCTGACCCGGATGCAGGCAGTCTGAGCACCGGCACACATGGTTCAGCTACAGCAACATTTGATGCAGTAAACGGTATATGGACAGCAAGCGGCAATATCGCTGATGTAAATGTCCTGCTGTCAGAAACAGTATTTAACCCGGCATCGGATTATTTTAAGGACTTCACTATTGATACCCGGGTCACAGACGGAATAAACACTCCTGTTGCAGGACTCAAGAATATAACCAATATGCCGATAGGAAATACAAACGCTGACACGACCCCTGATCCGGACGAAAACTTGGAAGAGACTACGGAAGATGCAACAGATGAGCAGGATGACAGTACAGATAACGAAACGGAGTCCCTCGATGATGAAAAACTGATGGGAAAGGCACCTACGAACCATAATAAACGCAGCCTTCTTGATAATAGATCATCCGAACCCAACCAGAATGTATTTGATTCATATTCAAACCAGTATCAGGATAATCAACTCAGTATTACGTTCAAGGCCATTGATGAAAACCAGATGAGCCATACCAGCTCTTCTTCAATAGCAGGATCTATACTTAATGCAGCACAGGGTATTACTGGTGATATTTCAGATTTCATCTCTGATATTTATTATTCGTTTGAGAAAATGGACGAGACTCTTCAGTCGTTTGAACAAAAGGACAGAATTATCATAAAAAGTGCTGTTGGTGGAACGTTGACATTATCCGCTGGTCTTGCCGTGTGGGTTTTTCGGGCCGGTTCGCTTGTAGCAGGGATGGTTTCCTCCATGCCTGTCTGGATGGGATTGGATCCGCTCCATATACTGCCTTTGTCGACGAGAGAGAAGAAGAAGAAATTAAAGCAGGTCCATACAGATGAAGAGGATGAGAAATCAAAGAATTCCAAGCTCTCTGACATGTTCGATATTGATGAAGATGAAGAAGCGGAAATCGGTGAGGAGGACAATAGACAATGATACGGATTTCGCCGGCTGTTCGCATAAGCATCGGGCTGATGTTCATTACTCTGAGTGTATTCCTTTTCGCTCAGTTAATCGGTCTGATTCCTGATCAGTCCCGGATCGCCATGGATGAAAGAAAGAGTAATGCTCAATCACTGGCTGTGCAATACACCATGGCATTACAATACAGCGGTCACAGGGCCACGAAGAAGACCATCGATGCGATCGTTTCCATGAATCCTGGTGTCCTTTCCATAGGAGTACGAAACTCAGGGGGAACATATGTGGGACAGACAAGGGACCACCATAAAAACTGGACCCCTCTGGAGGGTGAACTGTCAACATTCGAACAGTGGCAGGTCCCGCTTTATCGTAACAAGTTGCGCTGGGGAACTATGGAAATCAGTTTTGCTCCTGAACAGGGATTCTCGCTTTTGGGTTACCGTATAAGTCCTTTTATACTCCTGCTCGTGTTTCTCGCTGTTGCAAGCTTTACCTGTTTTCTATTCTTTCTGAAGAGAACACTTAAACACCTCGATCCCTCATCAATCATGCCCAACCGTGTAAAAAATGCCCTTGATACATTAACAGAAGGCATCCTGCTTCTGGATAATAAAGAGCGGATTATCCATGCTAATGCCGTCATTACCAGAAAGCTTGGACGCACCGCCCGGGAACTCATGGGCCTGAAAACCTCCTCGATGAAATGGCTTGACCCTAAAACAAACATGCGGGCAGAGGATTTTCCCTGGCTGGATGCCATATCTCAAAACGAAGTACAGTCAGGAGTCATGCTTAATCTTCATTCAAAATCTGAAGGTATGAGAACATATATTATAAACAGTTCACCTGTTTTTGATGATAAGGGAAAGGCGCGAGGCGCCGTTGTTACTCTTGATGATGCCACTGAAATGGAACAGCAGAGCTTTCAGCTCTCAAGAATGGTTGAACTCCTCCAGATATCACGGGACAAAATAAATCAGAAGAATAAGGAACTTGAAATCCTGGCCACGCAGGACCCCCTCTCAGAGTGTCTGAACAGGCGTGCTTTCTTTCCTCTGGCAGAACAGGGCCTGAGTGAGGCTGTTGTTGATGGTGTCAATTATGCCTGCATCATGACAGACATTGATCTGTTTAAATCCGTTAATGACAATTACGGTCATGGAACGGGTGATCAGGTCATTGTCCTTTTCGCAAAAATGCTCAAATCAGTGTTAAGGGAAGATGATATCATCTGCAGGTACGGGGGAGAAGAGTTCTGTATCTTTCTGCCGAACTGCGACATAGAAAATGCTGCACTTATTTCTGAGCGGGTTCGGAGCAAGTTCCAGCTAGAAGGTCCCCGAAACATCCCTGAGGCAGATGATATCAATCTGTCTGCCAGTTTTGGTATTAGTGATCTTACCTTTGGGGCGCATACAATTGAAGAACTCTTCACCCAGGCTGATCAGGCCCTTTATCGTGCAAAAGAGTCAGGCCGTAATTGTGTTATGGTATGGGAGAATAAATCAGATAGCGACTTCAGAGAACAGGCTGATGCCTGATGCAGATTCAATAATTATGGATCATCTCCAATAAGATTTAAGATGCGGAGATTAGCCGTTGAGGTTGATTGTAAACGTTATAAGTTATTCGTATTGAGCATATAAGAATTCCGTGCTGCTAGTATTTTCGTATAACAAATAACTAATTACAAATAACTTGTTCCTTTGGAACAGACTTCACCATCAAAATGCTTCCGTGACGAGATGCACATACTTCCCGCTTTATATCTTTATGTTTCCATATCAGTCCCTGTAAACGACAGGGCATCGTCAAGCCATGTGTCCATTGCCATTACCCCTCTTCGCTGCCTGAACGCAAGACGCTGGGCAGCCTTCTGGGCATAGAGAAGACACTGTTCTGCAATACGCTCTGTTCCGGGAGTATTCCTGTCTACTGCAGCGGCAAATCCCCGGGCCATGGGTCCGGGCAGAAAACGCCGGAACAGTTCGTCGTCCATACTGACAAAAGCCTGGGCGCTTCCGGGGTCTCCCTGCCGGGCACACCGACCGAAGAGCTGACGGTCAATACGTTTGGATTCGTTCCGCTCGGTTGCCATGACATGAAGCCCTCCCAGTTTTACCACTCCCCGCCCCAGTTTGATGTCTGTTCCCCTGCCTGCCATGTTTGTCGCTATGGTGATTGCTCCGGCCCTGCCGGCTGATGCAACAATAGCAGCTTCTTCACTGTGCCGGACTGCATTTAACACGCTGCATTCCAATCCCTGCTCAGCGAGCATGATAGCAAGCGTCTCACTGTCCTTCACACTCCTTGTACCTACAAGGACGGGGCGACCTGTCTCATGGATCCGGATTATTTCATGTACAATGGCATTGTGCTTCTTTTCTTTATCTGCATACACTCTGTCCGGTAACAGGTTTCTCTTACAGGTTCGGTGCTCGGGAACAACCAGTACCGGAAGTCCGTATAAGTCCCAGAATTCACCGGATGCCTCTGTAGCAGTCCCTGTCATCCCGCTCAGCTTCCTGAAAAAGCGGAAGAACCGCTGAAAGCTGAGCCGCGCCAGTGTTTCATTGGGACTGGAAAGTTCAAGCCCTTCCCTGACCTCTATGGCCTGGTGCAGTCCATGCTTCCATGTCCTGTCAGGCATAAGACGCCCTGTAAACTCATCAACGATGACCACCTTGCCCTCCTGAACGACATACTGCTGATCAGGGTGATAAAATTCCCTTGCTGTCAGTGCCTGGATTATCAGTTCTTCTCTTCGGCCAGGCCCCTTCCAGAGACCGGGCAGAGATTCGGCCTGTTTTTCTATTTTTTCCCTTCCGCTCTCAGTCAGGTTTATTTCACGATATTTCCTCTCCACTGCATAATCAATGTCAGGAGAAAGACATTCTGCTATCATCCCAGCCGTGCGGCATGCATCAAGCAGCTGATCATTCTGCTGTTGATGGGAAATGATCAGAGGGGTAACAGCCTCATCAATAAGTACACTGTCAGCCTCATCTACTATGGCCGTATCAAGGCCCCGCATCACAAGTCCCTCGTGCGCCATTTCTCCGGTCTTCAACATACGGCGAATGATACGTCTGGAGGGCTGTTGAATAATTCCCATTTTCAGCCGGTCCCTGAGAAAATCGGCAAGGACCTCCCTGCTTGTTGTGTACACAACGTCCTTTTCGTAATTCAGGCGGCGTTCCATCGGGTCCATGGAACTGCTTACCCATCCTACAGACACACCGCAAAAAGAATAGAATGCTTTCATTTCCTCTGCATCACGACCGGCGAGGTAATCATTGGCCGTAAGAACATGACAGGGATAGCCCTTCCATCCTGCGATAATCGCAGGGAAACAGGCGGTCAGACTTTTTCCTTCACCGGTGGCCATTTCAGCAAGATACCCGCGGTACAACGCAAGTGCGCCTAGTATCTGTACGGGATATGGCCTGAGACCAAGTATCCTTTGAGAAACTTCTGTCATAATGGCAAATGCTTCGTGCAGGTGTTTCTCATGTCCCTTTCCCTGCCGCCGGAAATATGTTTTTAACTGTTCAAGTCGATCACGAAGTTTTCCATCACTGTCATGATGCAGCTTCTCAGATGCATCGATGATCCTCTCAGCTTCCTTTCTCAGTGATTTGGCAATAACAGAACGCCTGTGAAACCTTCCTGAAGCAGAATATGCGATCCTGTCCAGACCTTTATGCAGTTTTTTCGGTGCAGCAATACGGGTGGTCCTGTATTCCTTCGTAGGTATTATCAAACCTGGTACCTCTTCTGAAGGAGCTGCTGAAACTTTCTGCCCCACTGCGTGACAAGCGGTTCAGCACTGAGGGAAAAACGTATCTGGCCCGAACGTCCATGATAATACATGACTGAAGGAATCTGTTCCAGATCAGCATAGATCTGAAAAAAGGGTTCAGCGGTCTTCAGGCCGCTTTCATCCCCGGTAAGCACCGGTATCTCTCCCCCTCCGTACCATCCAAGAGCTGCAGAGGGCAGAGTTTCATGCTGGAATGGAATAAATGTATATTCATGCGCTTCAAGGGATGTTTCTCCCTGTCCGCGGAGACGCACTTCTGCATGTCTGATCCTGTTATCAAAGAGTCTCGACGCTTCTTCCTGTGATACCACAGCTGAAAACCTGAATAAAGCGTTGTTGACAATTGATCCAATCTCTTCTCCGCGCTTAAGCCACGTTCCCTCGATTTCCCTGCTCCGGGGAGAGACCCATGTTCCGCTTCCGCGTGCAACGACAACAAGTGCGCTGCGCTGCTCTTCAAGGTTGTTCAGTTTCTCTTTTATGGATTGCAGCCTGTTCTTCAGAGGAGCCAGATCAGCCTGTTTCTGATCAAGTGCCTGCATCTGGAGTGCCAGCGTTTCATTAAGCCGGGCCTGAACAGCTTTTATTTCAAGGGACAGTTCATGATTCATCAATTCCATTAAGGCGGTCCCTTCAAGCACTTCGGTTCCTGACGGGACAAGCACTTTATGTACATACCCCGGCGCATTGTTGACAACACGTATAAAGGACTCAGCCTCCAGTACGCCCGGGGCCCGGAAGCTGCTGGGAAAAGGGCAGATAGTGAGAAACATGATCAGCGCTGCAATACATCCGATACTGACGGTGACAGCACGTGATCTGGTCCTTGCAAGACGATCATCTGCCGCAAGATACTTTCCTATACGGAACAGCGGGACCACCACCCAGTTGACCACGCCCACAACCGCCATAAGCGCGCCTGCGAGGAAGAACTTGTCTGCAACAAACAGGATAATTGCGGCATAGACAACAAACCGGTAAATCCCGCTTAACAGACCGAATACGGTTAACCATACTGCTTCCCTCGGGGACTGGGCCGGACTGGTTGCATCCCTGCAGCCAAAGAGATAATACTCTGCAATATACTGGAGATGGCTTTTCGACCGGGTATGGAGATTGGGAATATCAATGAGATCAGAGAGGACATAATATCCGTCATACCGGAGAAGTGGATTCGCATTAAACAGTATGGTAGAAACTGATGCAACAATCATCATATTATAGGCAACCGAATGAATTATCCCCGTCCCGGTGTTTGCCCATACAAAAACAGCAAGAGACGCGGTAAATATTTCAAAGATCATGCCTGAAGCTCCAACCAGGGCACGCTGCCAGCGGCTCTGTAATGACCAGCTTGATGTTGCGTCCATATAGGGCAGCGGAGTAAAAACAATCAGCATCAGCCCCATGGTATGGACCTCCCCGCCAAACCGTCTGCAGACGATTGAGTGCCCGAATTCATGGACTACTTTAGTCAGTACAAGACCTGCATAGAGAAATATAAGATTTGCCGGAGCAAGGACTGCCTGTGCCTGTGAGGAAGCAGCATCAAAATTGTCGATAACCACCTTAAGGGCAATACATGCGGTTAAAAACCATACGACCGCACCCGGAAGGGTTATGATCTTCCTGATTACAGGAAGTGATTTCTTCAGGATTGTATCAGGATCAAACAGGGGGATACGGAGAAACATAACATTCATTAATCTGGAACGCTTTTCTCTCTGCCTGCGGCGGTTGTACCGTTCGAACAGTTTTGCACTGCTGGCAGGGAGCTCATGATACAGGAGGTTGGCAAAATAGAGCTGGGCAAGCAGCTGAATGACATCTTCCTGCCCCGGCGTACTGTCCGGATTTTTCTCCAGACAGGCGTCCCAGACCTGCCCTACTGTTCGATCAGACGAGAGACGAACAACAAACTCATGGGCTTCAGGGCGAATTCGGAAGAAGCTGTTATTAAAGGGATCATGAAGGACATACCACTTTTTTCCACGGAAAAACTGCTTACGTACATGTACCGTGGAACGCAGACTGATCTTCTGTTCTGCTATGCGGTGCCAGGATTCGCTGAATGTTCTGTGAGCGCCCATATTACCACCACAGTTTCATGCGAAGGAAATCCATTGTCCGATGTGTAAGAATCCAGAGTGCGTTCCTTTTCCCTGCGCTCATTTTTGCGACACCGCTCATGCCGGGCCTCCACCACTCCTTACTTTCCGGTAGTGTGCAATGGACCAGGAACACATTCCCTTCAGACTCCTTGGCAACTGCTACAGGATTAATCTTTTCTATGGTGACAGGGAACTTCATACGCGGCTGACTCACAAAAGCAATCTCACCGGCAGTAAGTGAAGACAGTTCATGAATGTCCTGTTCACTGACCTCCAGCTCCGCATATAACCGTTCGAGGCGTGATACTTTGAACAGGACGTCCCCTTTTTTGACAGCAGCGCCCTTGAGATCTTCAAGGTCACCCTCTACAACAATGCCACTGAAAGGGGCCTTAACTTCAGCCCGTTGAATGTTATGCCGCACAAGGTCGATGCGGGCTCCGGCCTGGTCTGACTGTGCAAGTGCAATTTTCATATCAGCAAGTAAATTGGCTGACCTGGCTTTTTCCGCTTCACGCATATAGCGTACCTGACTGGCAAACTCTGCCGACTCTTCAAGAAGCAGGTCCTTTGTATCCAGAGTAAGGAGGATATCTCCTTCATTTACTCTTTCCCCTACTTTCACATAAACGTCATCGATGTACCCCTCAAAGGGGGCCGGAAGATACCTTACATCATCACTCCTGAGGATAAAGGGTGCTTCCACCCTGTGTGTTAAGGAGCCTGCCACAAGGAACAGGAGGAGTGCGCATAAAAGCAGTCCTATGCACTTTGCAAAGGTATGCTCGACTCCGATGAGTTTCGATGCTCCCCTGCTGACCGATACTTTGACTTTAGCTCCCACCCACTTATCTCTTTTTTTCAGATCATCCAGTCTTTGCGCTGCCTGGTCGCATAAAATCCGTAATCCGTAGACCTCCTCTTCTGAAAAGGGGGCTTCGGAGCGTTCACAGGTCAAGACACCTGCCGGACCGTCATTCAGTCTGACAGGCAGAGAGACCATGGCCTTTACTCCCTGAACATCTGAAAAGGATTCATGGTCACGCGCAACAGCAGTACTCTCGCCTGTGGCAGGAATAAGGATTTCCTCGTCCTGATCAAATGCCTCTTCCATTGCAGTTTCCAGCGACTGGACAATGTCCATTTTCCCTTCAAAGCGCTCCATGTGGCTGACTGCCTGCATCCGGACATATCCACTCTCAATCCATCCCAGACTTACCCGTGTACAGGTATACCGTGAGGCCACTTCATTGATAAATGTCATGGCCGCTGACATATACTTTTTTTCAGCATTAATCAAAACCATAAGATCAAGGGCCTCACTGAATCGTAACACATCCTTTTCAGCTCTCTCTGCAGACCTCCCTCTCTGGTAAAGCAGGGGAGTGTCTGCAATCAGCTTCAGCATGCTGGCCGTCTGTTGTACATGTTCCGCGCTCAATGCATCGAAAAGGAATACGGCAACCTGAGGCCTCGATGTCTCGTCCACGGTTAGACATACCCCCAAAGCAGCAAGATTGAAGCCGCTTGCCCCATTTATTCTCCTGCTGTCCCAGCCGCTGCTGTTCTGCAATGATGCATCAGCTATCTGCCGGACAATGGTATCCAGCATGTCTGACTGCTCTGTTCCGCTTGCATGGAGAGACGCGCTGCATACCTGTTTCCACGTCCCTGCAGTCTTTCCCTCAACAAGAACCATTCCTGTTGTTGCACCGGCCAGCCTGACTGCTGTCTCGAGGACTTGAGGCCAGAACTTGACGGGGTGACCTTTGAAATTACGCATCTGCTGAATGGTCTCCACTGCGTTGTCTGTTGAGGAATGAACAGCCGTCTGTTCGTTTCGTGGAGAAGCTCCCTGTTCAACAGGTTCTTTTGCTGCATCTGCTGAAGGCTTATTTTTTCCGGGTTTATTTCGGTCCTTCTTTTTTTTCCTTGTCTTCTTTTTCTTCTCAGACAGGTAGTCCTGCAGTTTTTTCACAACATCGTTATCAACCCCTGACATGTGGGACCGAGCCCCAATGCCCAGGGCAGCAAGATTGGTAAGTATTTCCCTTGAACTGAGATTAATTTTTTTTGAAAGTTCGTAGATTCTCATGTGCGAGACACTTTTTGCCCGTACACTGGTCTGGTCGGAAACATGATTGTGATGGGACCAGGCCCAGACACTATTGTTTTAAGAACCGCATGTCAAGCACTGTCCCGGTTGCCTGCGCAAGCTGCGTCAGGGCTATGTTGTAATCAGAAACCGCCTTTATTTCTGCCTTTTGTGCATCTGCAACAGATTCCTGGGCCTGTATTTTTACCAGCAGGAATTCAGGTGTCAGTTTCTTTCTTACCTTTTCAATGTCTTCAAGGGACTGCAGGTGTATCTGTGCTGCACTGACGGCATCCTGCTGGACCCTGATCTCTTTATGTGCGGTCTCAGCAGCCCTGATTTTCTCTTTGACAAGATTGGCTACCTGGTCCGATACATTGGTCAGGTGGGAAAGGGCCTTCAGGTATTTGAGTTTCTTTTGACTGTGTTCCGACTTTTTGCCCCGGTTGCCAATTGGATATTCAAGTTTCAGCCCGATACTGTAGCTGGCATGATCAAAATCAGTTATCATCTCATGGGCAGTGCCCTTACTGTCCGCAAGGCCCTGCAGCTGTGCAGACGCGATAAAATCAACCACCGGACGTTCCTGCTTTTTTGCCACTTCCATGTTTATCTCTGCAATATCAACCTCAAGTTTCGCACTGGAAACAACAGGGTTCTTATCAAGAGCAAGGGTCACAAGTTCGGCCTGATTAAAAGGTGATGACACGGTGACAGGGTCTGTAACCGGTATAACATCAATATCACCGATCAGGTTCATTTGATTATCAGCAAGCAGCCTTACCAGCCTGTCCTGCACGTCATACAGTCTCTTTTTACTCTCTAACAGGTCTGCATCCCTGCGCTTTACAGAGGCCTCTGCCTGTTTAATGTCGCCCGCAGTGGCATCTATCTTATCTCTGTCCTGCACATTTTTTAATGTATCATTCGTCTTATCAAGAAGACCCTGCTGAATCTCAACATTCCGTATGGCCTGGAAGAGGTTCCAGTAAAGAAATGTCACCTCTGAAGAAAGACCTTCTGCTTTTTGCCTGAATGTCTCAAGCGCTGACCTGTACCCGAGTTCTGAAATATCTATATTGGCGAGATTCACGTCCTTCCATGCATTGCGCAGCAGGGGCTGACGCACTTCAAAAATCATTGCAGGTTCATAAGTCTTAAATACTTTCCTTGCCGGTGAATTATCATTAATATAATCAAGCGTATAAGCCAGACTCCATAAAGCACCTGTTGCACCTTTCTGTTTTATTCCTGCCTCCAAAAGACTGGAAGTAGATTCTCCGCTTAAAGAAAAGTCATTGGAAGGAGCATCATTGTCATCATACTGAACCTGTCCAAAAGCCGTGATATCGAATTCAGATTGAGCTGCAGTTATTTTTTCTTTGGCAATTGATGGATCAAAGCTTACAACTTTTATTTCAGGACTGTTTGCCAGCACCCGCATGACCGCATCGTCAAGAGTCAGGTTAATCGATCTCTTCCCGTTGCCATCTACCGTTTCATCAAGTTTGGGATATCCCGGTCCCTGCTCTGGGGTGATTGAATCGATACCTTCAGGTCCAATCCTGGGTTGAGGTCCTTTTTGCACCAGTTCTTCCTGATACACCGGAATGTACCCCTGGCTGTTTATTCTCTCCGAAACACAACCGGTGCCTAAAATTATTATCAGCAAAGATGACAACATAACAGCTTTGTTTCTCACGGTATCAATATACATCATGCCTTTCCCTTTATCCCTTTTAGATTCACTTGTCTGAGCAGATGGTCTCGTCCCGGATTACTAAAACTGGACATTAACATGCTCCCCTGCCGGTCTGTATGATTTATTCGGTACTTCAATACGTGCTCTTAATGTAGCGCTTGCAGCATCAGCCACGGTTGAGATAAATGTTACTTTACCTTCAGCTACGGTATCCTGATCCCCCTGAAATATTACTTTTGCTTTCTGATCAAGACTCAGACGTTTCCCCTGTTCCAGCGTAAGGTGGACATCGATCCATAGAGGGTCTGTTCTTACTGCCCTGACCACACTGGACATCCTGTCAATGGATTCGCCTACTTCAACATCGACTTTTTCTACTCTTCCTGAAATTGGACTTTTCAGTGCCATATTCTCAACCCGTATTTTTGATTCTTCATATTTTCTCTTGTTCTGCTCATGTTCAAACTCAGCTGCCTTTAATGAAAATTTGGCAATATCTACTTCAAGCTGGGCGTCCTGCACCTCCATCTCTGTTGCCGACCCTCTTTCAGCTGCCCATTCCAGTCTCTCCAGATACCTTTTTTTCTGGCCAAGACTTGCCTTCTGCATCTCCACCTGGGTTACGTCCCTGCTCTGCTCTCTCATCAGAGCAAGCTGGGCCTGCTCAGCTGCGTCATCCTGTCTGACTAATACCTGCTCGGCCTCGACCATATCCCCTTCCTTGACATATATCTTTGCTACAAGGCCCGGCTGGACAAAGGATAGCGTGACATCTCCGCTTGGCATGGTTATGGCAGCTATCCCCTGATCCTGTTCCTGTTCCTGCTCCGCCTTAAGATGTAAAGGCAGCGCAAGCAGCATGAAGCCTGCAATCAGGAACACGATTAAACATTTGCAATATTTCATATCTAATTTCCCTCCATAAAAATGAAATTGTTAATTGTTTCTGTATTTAGTAATCGGCATTTATCCCGAAAACTTTACATGCATGAAAATTTATTTTTTCAAGGATAAAAATGGGATGAAACCCATACTCGCTAAAGGAGGTACTTCCTGAAATAAATATTTATACATGCAGGAGAAACGTCATAAGTCAAAATCCGCGGATGGACTACTTATAATATGGACTCATCAACGATTGCAGGGAGACATTCTGGAAATGTACGAATTATAATTATGATGGGAGTGCTGCAAAAAACTTACTTCCCCTGCCCACGGCTGACTCTACCCATATCTTCCCTTTGAGCCTCTCAATGATTCTATGTGCTATGGTCAGGCCCATTCCTTCACCTTTAACCCTGCCCGGTTCCAGCTGGTAAAAAATCTTAAATATTTTTTCCTGATGCTCAGGGGATATGCCAATCCCATTATCTTCCACACAGTACACTGATTGATTCTTTTTACTATACCCTGAAATCTTGATAATAGAGGACCGCTCTGCATCTGCATATTTAATTGCATTATCAAGTATATTGGAGAACACCTGATGTACCTGTGATCTGTCGCCCCTGCAGTGCGGCAATTCCGAAACATCAAGTGTAATGTTTAACTCCTTCAATCTGAATTGATGGTTATCAACGATATCAGCCATTATTTCGTTCATATTTATGTCTGTTATGGAGAGCTTAAAGCGTCCTAACCGGGACAGGGACAATACTCCTTTTAAAAGCATTTCCATTTTCGAAACACTGGTCCGGATATAATAAAGTGACTCGGGAATTTCCTCTTTCATAATCCGGGTCATGCTATCTTTGATGTCTGAAGGGAGGTCTTCATGTTCAATTTTAGACCTCAATTCCTCAAGCGAGTATTCAAGTTCCATGCTGTACCCTTCGATATTCACGAGCGGAGAACGCAGGTCATGGGATGCGACATATAATACCTGTTCCAGTTCTTTATTCTTGATAAACAGTTCTGAGTTTAGTCGCTGCTGCTCATTCTCTGCTTGCTTTTTGCCAGAGATATTCTCGGTTATAAACAGCAGGAATTTCTTCCCCTTTTCATAATAAGGAATAAACGTGCAGTATAACCATACGTCTTTTCCAAAAGTCGACACTGTATGGATTGTTTTTGCTTTTATCTCATTAGATAGCAGTACTTCTGTAGCAATGTCCAGCAAACCTGATGTCTGCCACGATTTGATATGGTAAAAGTTTTGAGACTGCACCTGTTCAACTGTGGCGCCGATTATTTCAGCCAACGCCTTATTTGCAACAATGCAGTTACCCGTCTCGTCATACGTACTGATCCCAAAAGAAGAATGATCAGTAATATTACGATATCTGCGCTCACTCTCCACTAATGCGTTTTTTATAATGGTTTTCTCAGTTATATCCAGGAACATCGCAACCATCTTATTTGGCCCTGTCCGGAAGGCAAAGACCTCAAAGGCACCTGAAATCACCCCGTCTTCATACCTGATCTGTTCGGTACTCCAGGGGTCCCCCTGTGAGGCAGCGCGGCGGTAGCGCTCAGGCACCTCTGTACCAGTGAGCGGAGGGAATGCCTCTTCAATGGTCTTCCCGATGAACTGGCTGTTGTCAACACCGAGTATCCGGTCAGCAGCATTATTGTGGCCCACAAAGACAAGTCTGTTATCAGGTTCCAAATGATACATGTGGATGCCCATGGGAGAGGATTCCACAACGCTCCGGAATTTGATTTCACTCTCATTCAACGCCTCTTCCGACTTCTTGCGCTGAGATATGTCACGAACCGCAGCTATTCTGACAACGCGGTCTTCATAAGAAATTACTTTCCCCTGCATTTCCATGATGAATTTTGATCCGTCTCTCCTTAAACCTATGGCTTCGTAAGCCCCATTAAAACCTGATTTTACTTTTTCCCTGACTATTTCCAGAGATTCAGGGGCGATCAGATTAAAAGCATTTATATCCATAAGTTCAGAACGGGAATAACCAAACATCGCTGTAAAAGCAGAGTTGACCTCAATCACTTGTCCCTTATCATGCACGAGTATTCCCTCAAAAACTGAATTAAAAAGACCGAGATATTTTCCCTCGCTCTCATTTAATGCTTTTCCCATCTTTTTGCGTTCAAAGATTTCTTTTTCCAGTTCCAGGCTGATTTGAGTCTGCTCCTTTAGGCTTTGCTCGATTTCTGCCTCGTATTTGGATTTTCTTGTGATGTAGGAGGCCAACAGAAATGTCAGCAGTAACGATCCTGACAGAACGATCCATGCCTGCCAGGATTGGTGAGACTCAAGATATAAAGAAGATGGGCTAAACATGATCTGCCATTGGCGATCTGCAAGGTCAATGTTTTTACTCCAGTAAAGACCTTTCTTAATTTCATCTTTCTCCAGAGGTTGTTTTGTCACCCCGGGATTGTGTGCCGGCCGGAAGTAGAGAAAACTCATAGCTTTCTCAGCAGATAAATCATAAAGATACATATCAATTTCTTCGACTGAAAAACCCGCCAATGCACTTTCTACAGCATCGCCAATGCGGAGGACCTCTACCACAAATCCCTTCCGGTGTTTTCGGCGGTCTTCAGCGTTCTTCAGGGAAACATTCTGTTTATATATGGGGAGAAGCAGAAGGATGCCAAACTGTTCTCCTGATTCCTGGACCAGCGTTATGCGTTCAGTGGAAGACAGGTTCCCGGTATCAAAACTCTTATTAATGGCTTTCAGGCGCGTAGGATTCGAAGCGATGTCATAACCGAAAGCAGGTTTATTTGACGCCAAAGGTTCAATATAATAAACAATCACATATTCGTCGCGCCGGGCTGCTCTCACAAGCTCATTATTTTCTGCACGCTCCGTGAACATAAAGTTCTCAAACCCTTCCTCTTGTGCGAGGGATTCATACTCTGCCCGTTCACTGTTCAGGATAAGAGGATTCCACCCTAATGCCTGGATGCCGGGGTGACGGGCAATGGCACTCATCACGAAGTCAGAAAATTCTTTTCGGGTTACCTGTTCGGAATTGTTGAAAAAATCTCCAAGATACTTGAGGCTCTCTTCATAATCATGAATAGTGTGTTGCACAGCATTTGCATACTCCATCGAACGTGACTCAAATTCAATGCGCTGATTTTCATGATCCCACTTTTTCACAATGGCAAAAAGAATGAAAGAAATTAACACACCCGCAGTAACCGTACATATAATCGGCAGGTATTGTCGAAAAGCGGTCTTCTCAACGCTGTTTATTTCATTATCATTTTGTTTATTGATCATAATGAATATCCATGTAAACAGCTAATAATAATTTTTTTTAGTGTATCAGGATCGTCTGATTATTGCTCACTCAAACAAGTTATTAAATTCTAAATTTAACTTATCTATTAAATTCATTAGAATGTATCTCAAAATATATTTTTATGATAAAAAAACCTATTTTCATTTCCCGACTTGATCGGGGAATCCAGGTTTTTCAAGGTTTTCTGGATACCCGCTTACGACATGCGGGTATAACAGGAACAACATCTTTAATTGTATGACAGGTTCTCATATATCTTTGTGGAAAGGTAAAGTTTATACATATTGCAGATGACTGACGATTGAGACCATAGTTACCAGACAACGTTGATGGCATCCCTGACCAGTTCTATTTTTACTGGCAGAGTCCCGAAGTACTCGCCGTCGATCTGAACATGGACCGTGCTGTCAGATCGGATTTCCATCTCTGTGGCATTTAAGTACTCTACGTCTTTGAAGTCAAGATGTTTCTGTCTTAATACACCAATTATAAAACGAAGAAGATCTGCCCTTGTTCTTCCCTGAAACACACATATATCAAGATGGTCATCTGTGATGGAAGCTTCCGGGGTGATATAAAAAGGCCCGCCATAACATTTAGCATTGCAGATGATTACGGTATATCCCTTTATCTCCTTCTCAGGTGTCATTACCCGAATGAGAGTTGGCCTGTGATGCATTAACACCTTAATACCCGACACGACATGAGCAAGTTTACCGGAGATTTTTTTTATAACACCATGTTTAACGCCGCGTACAGTTTCTGCATCAAACCCGATGCCTGCCATCAGGGAGAAATAACGGCCGTTGATCCTGCCGAGAGAGATTTTCTTTACTGAACCGGAGAGTATTCGATGCACAGCTCCCTCGATGTCATCAGGTATGCCCAGCTCCATTGCAAGGACATTGGCAGTGCCCATGGGAATAATCGAGAGAGGGACCTGACGGGTTTCCGGATCATCAGATGACAGCAGCCCGTTTATCACCTCATTAATCGTGCCATCTCCCCCTGCCACGATAAGTCTGTCAGTTTTTTTTAACCCTTTTGAAAATTCAAGGGCATCACCCTGTTTTTCAGTGATAAAGGTTGACAGGGAAGTATTCTTTTGCAAAAGCGATGTTACCCTGTCCAGCGATCGGGCAGTATTCCTCCCGGCTGCAGGATTAACGACGAGGCTTACGTTCAAGGATTTCCTTTAACGGTATGTTGCCCCTGCAGGGTTTAATTTCATTGATTAAAACAGGGGTCCTCTGCAGATAACTGATTAAATCCTTTACTTCTCCTCCGGTAATAAAAAATGCCCTCCCCCCATATGGAACACCCCTCTTCTTTATA
>CAMYJJ010000036.1 GCA_947258735.1 Thermodesulfovibrionia bacterium
TTTTTCCGCCAAGCGTATCAATTTCTTTTATGACCTCAACATTTTTACCGTCCCCGGTTTCAGTTATATTAATCACAGCTTCTTCAAGCAGACTGATATCATCAACCGGCAGGAGTTTGCGCGTATCAAGCAGTACTATGAGTCTGTCTGCCAGCTTGGCGACCCCCTCAATATGATCAATATTGCCGCTGAAGAACCCGTCCGGAGGGTCAATCCTGGTTTTATCGACATTTACCACTCCTGTTATACCGTCTACCACTATTCCAAAATTCAACTGTCCGGTGGAGATAACTATAACGGTGCTTCCGGCACAGGTGCCCGGACAGGTATCAAGGAGACTCTTGAGATTGACAATCGGAATGATCGACCCTCTCAGGTTTGTCACACCATCAATATAATAGGGTACGTGAGGCAATGATGTCACAGAAGGAGTCTTTATTATTTCCCGCACCTTCAGGATGGGGATCATGTATTCACTTGAGTCGTTATTGAACCCTATATACTGTTCCATCTGATTCTCCTGCATGCATGCTTCGTCATATAATTAATTCTTTGTTATATCTACAAGGTTCCTTGAAATTCCGGTAACATCCAGAATGAATACTACTTTTCCATCACCGGTAATGGTGGCCCCCAGGACAAATGAAGAGGTAGTATCAATACCGTCAAGATTCTTGATTACCACTTCCTCCTGTCCAAGCAGTCTGTCTACCGCTATGCAGTATTTCCTTTCCCCCATTGATATGACAATAATATATTTGTGTTCATCTGAGTTTGACCCGTTCCCTCCTGTGTGGAGCAGGTCATTGAGCTCGAACAGAGGGCAGACCTTGTCACGAATGACAATTACATTCTGGCCGGAAACATTATCAATGTCATTACATGAAACTTTCAGGGTCTCTTCTATCGGAGAGAGCGGGATTGCATACTTTGCTCCGGACACCTCCACCATTAATGCCTGAATTATTGCCAGTGTCATGGGAATACATATTCTGAAGGTTGATCCTGCATTCTGTTCTGTTGTAACTTCGACATACCCGTTTAACATGGATATATTGTTATTTACTACATCCATTCCCACTCCGCGTCCACTTAACTCTGTTGCAACCTCTTTTGTGGAAAAACCGGCCATGAATATAAGGTCTGTTGCTGCCTCATCAGTCATTTTGGCAGCTTCTTCAGGTGTAATCAGGCCCTTGTCTACAGCTTTTTTCTTGAGTTTTCCGACGTCCATTCCCTTTCCATCATCAGAAACCTCTATGACTACCTGGTTGCCTTTTTGATATATGTCTATTTTAACGGTGCCTTTTGCCGGTTTTCCTTTTGCGACTCTTTCTTCTGTAGATTCAAGACCGTGATCTATGGAATTTCTCAGTATATGGGTCAGGGGATCGCCTATATGTTCAATAACTGTTTTATCAACCTCGGTGCTTTCTCCTGTGATTAAGAGTTCTACATCTTTATTAAGGTTTGCTGACATATCACGTACAAACCTCGGGAATTTGCCGAGGACTTTCTTGATGGGCTGCATGCGGATCCGCATGACCGCGAGCTGCATGTCTGACGTTACCCTGTCCAGAAAGGACACTGTTTCTGTCAGTGATTCTGACTGGGGGTCATTATTGTATTTCTGGTCAAAATAATGAGAAAGATTTAAAAGCCTGTTTCTGACGAGAACGACCTCACCGGCCAGGTCCATGACCTTGTCTATCCTTTCGACATCCACCCTGAGGTTCTGGGCTGACTTGTCCTTTTGTTTCTGTCCCTGGTCTTTCTGCTGGGCTGCCGCAGGTTTATTTTCTTTCGCAGGAGCCTCTGTCCTGAGCGCTTCAGGTTCTGTGGCGGTTTTTTGAACCTCCTGTTCGACCTGCGGGTCTTTCTGTGAGGCTGCCTGCACAAGGTCCTGAGTCTGATCTGTTTCTACAGGTTCTGTCCGGGCTGTCACGGTCTCAGGTGCAGGGACTGCATCAATCGTATCGGAAGAGGTCTGTTCTGTATGTTCCGGTGTTGCTGCTGCATCACTGCTGATGGCCGCTGAAAGGGCCGACTCCAGCTCCTTGACCAGGGGTGTGACATCTTCTTCAATACCGTCTTTTTCCTTTATGTGATCAAGAAGCACCCTGAGCATATCTATTGACTTCAGAATGACATCCATTAACTCCTTTGAAAGGGAGATTTCGTCTTCACGGAGTTTTTTCATGATATTTTCTGATGAATGGGCCACATCAACGACTAACTGATAACCAAGAAATCCGGCTGCCCCCTTGATTGTATGCATGGACCTGAAGATATCATTGATAAGCTCCTTATCGGCACCTTTTTGCTCGAGTTCGACAAATAAGGGTTCTATTCTGTCCAGGGACTCTTCAGCCTCAGTAATAAACTCGCTGATTATTTCTTCCATTTCATCATTCATGACATATCTCCGTTACATCAATTACGAATTGACCTTCTGATCGGCGGCGATCTTCTCAAAGATCTTGTCCAGTTTCTCTTTCAGAATTTCTCCGGTAAACGGTTTGACCACATAATTGTTTACCCCTGCCTGTATTGCGGTAATGACTTTTTCTTTTTCAGCCTCGGCCGTTACCATCAGGACAGGGATGTCTTTTATGGCTGCGTCCTGTCTGACGGCCTTCAGCATATCAAGCCCGTCCATATTAGGCATGTTCCAGTCACTCACTACAAGACCGAAACCTCCATTTTGCAATTTAGACAGTGCCTGGGCGCCATCCTCAGCTTCCTCGATGTCTGTATACCCGATCTGTTTTAACAGGTTTTTTACTATGCGTCGCATTGTTGAAAAGTCATCTACGACAAGCACTTTTAATGATAAATCAAGCATTGTTATCCTCCTTTGGCAGCTTTTTGATTTACTATACTTTTTATATTCTCTATGATTGCTTCGCCTGTAACAGGCTTAACCACATATCCATTTGCTCCACTGCCTAATGCAGCTGCTTTTTCTTTATCGTCACTTTCTGTTGTAATCATTAGTATCGGGATTTCAGAAAGATCCGGATTCGAGCGGATTGACCTGATAAGCTCTATGCCATCCATATGCGGCATGTTGAGATCTGTTATAACGAGATCAACCGTACTGACGGCAAGTTTCTCCAGTGCATCAAGACCATTTTCAGCATTTACGGCAGAATATCCACCGGACCGCAGATAGTGCTCAATAAGTTTTCTCGTTGTGCTGCAGTCATCAACAACTAAAATGTTCATGGTCTGACCTCATATGTTGAAGCTACCCTGATATATATCGTCTTCATATCAATTCTTCCTGTATAAAACCATTTTATTAATGACACTTGGTCTGAAAGCCCTCGTAATATTATGGAGACTTTCAGATGATCCTAAAATCAGATAACCACCCGTACTCAGACTGTCATATAAATTTGAGACTACTTTCTGCTTTGCCCTGGCATCAAAATAGATAAGGACATTTCTGCAGAATATTACATCGATCTCCCTGAGCGATTTGAAATTCCTGTCTTCGATAAGGTTTGCCTGTCTGAAATGAACTGTACTTTTCACTTTAGGGCTCAGGTTGAAGTCCCGACCGGCAGGTGTAAAGTATTTTCTCATATACGGGTCAGGAATATTGCGAACGGAATAGGAGTTGTAAACGGCCTTCTTTGCTGACGCAAGGACCCCTTCACTTATATCAGACGCCTGTATATCAAAACGGTCAGAGGCAAACCGATTCTCCATGAGCATCATTGAAATAGTGTACGGTTCTTCACCGGTAGAACATGCGGCTGACCAGATTTTCAGTTTCCCTGTGTTCTTCCGTTCATGAAGTATCCCGGGAATCACATTATCGACAAGGGTCGTGATCTGGTGGGACTCCCTGAAAAAATATGTTTCATTTGTTGTCACTGCATCAAAGAGCCGGGTGAGTTCACCATTGCCGCTCGTAAGCCTGACGAGCTTTAAATACTCCTCAAAGTTGGCAAGGTTTTTTTCGTGCAATATTCTTGATAACCTGTTTTCTATCAGGTATTTCTTTGTGTCCGCGATATAAATTCCGCTTTTCTCGTAGATATAATCCCTGATATTTTTAAATGTTGTATCAGAGAGGGGGATCTTCAGCACGAAGCCTCCGTATTGACACGAGATGTATGTCTTGATGCATGCTCCCGGACCGTGCTGTTAAACTCATTAATCCTGTCAAGAAACAACTTTGGATTTATGTTCATCAGCGCAAAAATAAATTCGTCAATCACATCGCTGTACTGTTCATTCTGGAGCATGGCAATTAATGGTTCAAAGGATGACATGTCACCGATCTTACCTATGGATGACACCGCAGACTTTCTCACATGACTGTCATGGTCGCCTATTGCCTCCATGAGATATTCCTTTGATTCATTACTCTCAATCTTTCCGAGTGATTTGATGCTGGACCGTCTGACGTCCCGGTATTCGCTGTTTAATAATTCAATAAGCATGGGGACCGCATCCGGGCATTTCATATCTCCCACGATCTCAATTGCAATGACCCTGCCTCTGAACCTGATAGTCGGATCTCCAAGAATATCTATGAGATGTCTGCTGCATCCAAAGCACTGCAGGGCATTTCGTATGGAAAAGAGTATGTCTTCATTATATGGATCTGACATATCCAGTGAACCTGCAAGATCGATGAGCGGCTTAATGGCATCTTCATGTTTGATCGAAGCAAGCCCTTTGACGGCAACCAGTTTATTTTCCATGTCCCCGTCATTAAGGGCGGCCATTAAGGTATCTGCAATGTCCGGAAGCGAAGGAACCGGGCCGATTTCTATCAGACTCCTGAGCGCTGCAAATTTTTCCCGGTCATGAGCACGGGCTACATGGTTTACAAGGGGTTTTGTTGCCCTTAACGATCCTGTTTTACCCAGCGCTTCAATTGCAGCGACCCTGATTGCTTCAGAAGAATGATCAAGAAGGGTCAATATGGCATCTATGGATTCATCGTCATGCATGGACGTGAGTGCTTCCAGTGCGAAAAAACTGACCCATTCCATGTCCCCAAGCGCCTGTACAAGCTCCGGGATTGCTTTTTTGTACTGGAGAGTGCCTATCGTTTTTGCAGCTGCAGCCCTTACATTAACGTTTGGATCACTGCTCATCAGTTCAACGATTTTTTCAGGGTAATTACAATATTGAATATCATGAATCAGTTCAAGTGAAAATTTTCTGACGCGATCGTCCCTGTCTTCAAGAAGAACATAGAGAAGAGGGATGGCAATGCTTCCCATCTCCTTTAATATTATCAATGCGGTATTTCTGAGCGCGGAGCTTTCCCTGAGCAGGGGCAACACCATGTATGCCGTGGATTCAGTTTTAATTGACATAAGGGAGCGCATTGCTGCGTCCTGCACTCCAAAATTATCATCTCTCAGGGCCTTGATCAGCGGATATATTGCTCTTTCATCACTTTCTGCCAGGTCTTCTGCAGCAGAACGTCTGACAGCCGGATCCTTATGTGTGAGATTACGCTGTAATGTATGTAATCTGTCTGTTTGCATTCGCACCTCTGTTTACTGGTTGATGTCTGCCGGATGCAATGAAAACATCTTCCCCCTGAAATGGAGAAATCTGCTCTTACGGTAGCCGGTTACAACCTAGGATAATTATCGGATTATACGTGCTGTTTCTTGAGACAGGGAATAATGTATACGTATATATATCTTGAACATAATGAGTGCGGGCCTGTGTTATCTCTGATATGATTCATCTTTTGTCATGATTGTTTTGATCTGTACATCCTCTTCTGTTTTAATGGTATTGACCCCTGATCTTCTGGCAAGGTTCAGGGCCTTGTCAGCGCGCTTACATACGGTCCCTGTATCGTCGACTTTTCTGAATTCGCTCAACCCGATGCTTATGGAAAATGGGACGTTATTTTTTTTATAAGAAAATTCAGTGCTGTTTATTAATGACCTGATTTTATCAGCAGCTTTCCGTGCTTTCATGATTGGCGTATGAGGAAAGATAATCATGAATTTACTGCCCCCATACCGTGCAATGAAATCAGTCAGTCTCGTATTGTCTGTCAGGATTGATGACAGTTTTTTAAGTGCAAGGTCTCCCACATGATGACCGAACCTGTCATTCATCACCCAGAAACTGTCGATTTCGCAACTCATTAGGGAAGCAGCTACATTATATCGCTTAAGATCAGCCAGAGTTTCATACATTTTTTGCACAAATGCCCTGCGGTTATACAGGCCTGTCAATGCATCCCGTACATGTTCGCCTTCAATCTCCTCAGCCTTCGTCCTCAGTGATGATGCGTCACGTTTCATCTCTTTCATCTGTCTGCGCATTTCATCAAGATATTCCTCGTTTTCCCTGAAGCGCAGCATGTCCTGCTCTCTCTTTGTTGCAACAGTGGAAGCGATATGTTCCAGTTTTTGCAGTACGGTCCTTTTAAGCTGATAAAGATCAGCAGCAGTGCTGATGTCATATTTGATTACATTGATATGTGACGATATGCTGTCTTCAAAATCACGGTCTTCATTAAACTGCCTGTTCTTTGTAAGCTGATCATCCTTCATATACTTTTCGATTTCATCAGCATAATATACTGTCTGTTTTACGAAATCTCCCAGCTCAGTCTGCTGAATGGCAACGGCATTAACATACTTCCTGATTATCTTTATTGCTGCTTCAAGCAGATGTACCGGTGATGAAAGCACGGTTGTATCATAAAACTGTTTTATTAAATGCTGATGTTCATCCATAACCGTTTTGGGAATTATTTTAGATAATTTGTCGATAATCATGTGTGCATTTATTTCTATTGTGTCTGCAGGAGCTGTTGATGGCGTACAACGGTGCACATTATTAAGTGAGAGGAGTTGAGTCACCGTATCATTTGCAAGGATTCGATCAGAAAGCAGCTTTGCATCCAGCGGCTTATCAGTATCGCCGGCAAGTTCCCTGAGAACATCAATGACTTCATTCGCAAGGGTATTTACATGGTCTTTGAGACCGGGCATCCTGTTATCATTGCTGAACGTCTGTTGCTGCATGACCTCCTGTTACTCCTTTTCTCTTTGAACACTGCGTATTGAATGATGAGATGTGTATATTAGCCGGAGTCAGGGCCTGTGACTGCAGACCATGTCCGGCCTGTTCTGCTCCATCAAGATCAGTATGGGGAAGAATGATCGCAAACTCCTCACCACCGAACCGTGCTATAAAATCATTTGTTCTTAACCGGTCCTTCAGGAGAGCGGCCAGTTTTTTTAAGGCCATATCACCGACGTTGTGTCCGAAGTTGTCATTTATTTTTTTAAAGAAGTCGATATCACAGACAATCAATGATGATTTAATGTTATAGCGCTTGACATGGGCCAGCATTTCTGACATTTTATCGTCATACCCTTTACGGTTATGGAGCTCTGTCAGTGTGTCGGTAATCGCTTCATACTCTATTTCCTGGCTCCTCCTGCGAATCTCATCAGCCTCTTCCTTAATCTCTGACAGACGTGAGCTCATATCTTCAAGGGTCTTTTCAGTTTCCTTCAGCTGGCGCATGTCCTGTTTCCGTTTTTCATTGATACGTGTATTGATATTGTCTATTTTATTCATCAATGCTGACTTGATTGACTGCACATCTCCCGATACATCTATGTCCTGTGACATTATATTCATGTTCTCTGAAATCTGTGCCTCAAACGTCCTGTCTTCCCTGAACTTCTCATGGTGGGATGTTAACTCGCTTGCAAGATGAGATTCAGTATCAGACAGGTTCTTCATTGCTGCAACCATAAATTCCTCAAGCTCATTATTTCTTACAGTAAGCGACGTAATATGTCTTTTAATAATGTTAATGGGAGAATCCAACCAGTCCTGTGGACCATTTTGTCTGTCACTGCTGTGGGTATTGTCTTTTAATTCATTGAGCTGTTCTGACATCGAGGCTGGTAAGAGCTCCTTTAATCGTTCGAGCAGGTCATCTGAAACCTGTTTAAGACCGTCTGTGTCCGGATGATCATATACCCTTTTCGTTTCCCTGTTCGTCAACATATCTTTTACAGAAGAATTCCATACCATCCTGTCAGCGATGAGTTTACTGCTTATCTGCTGCCTGTTTTCCCTGTGCAGATCTTTCAGAATGCTGAGGACCTCGTCAGCAATAACTGATACCTTTTCTTCAAAATCATGTTCTGGATACGTTACGTTGAATTCATTGCCCATAAATTGTTTCCTCCTTACTACGTATGTTGTATACCCATTTCAATACAGCTGTATAAAGCTCTTATAAACTGCTTCTATCGGGTAATCCCCGATAAACCTTTAATGATGCAACCTAAAAATATTCACGTGTCAGTAGACAATAATCCACCGGACAGTCATTTCCTTGACAGTGATTAATAAATATTAAACTATATTTATCAAGTAGTTATAGCAGGCACGGTATTTGTATATTATCAGTCAAAATTGATAATGAAAACAATGTACAAATAAACACGGAGGTTTACAATGGCAGATGAAAAGGACGATGTTGAAGTCGAAAGCCCGGATGTGAAGGCGAAGAAAAAGGGAAATAAGACTCTCATTATAATAATCGCCGCAGTATGCATTGTCCTGGGTGCAGGCGGCTTTCTCGGATTCAAACTGCTGGCAAGCAAGGGAGGGGAAGAAGAAGCAGCAAAAGAGGAGATCGCTGTTAAGACAAGCATAATTTCTCTTGACCCCTTTGTATTGAATCTGTCTGACCGCGGCCGCTATCTGAAAGTTACCATACAGTTTGAAGTAGAAGATGAAAACATGCAGGAAACGGTAACCTCAAAAACACCCCAGCTCAGGGACACGATCATTACACTGGTCAGCAGCAAGTCCCTGAATTCAATATCCAGCCCGGAAGGAAAATTCCAGTTAAAAGACGAAATCCTTTTTCGGGCCAATCAGATAATGGGTATGGAAAAAGATGTTGTCAAAAACCTTTATTTTTCTGAATTTGTAATGCAATGACAGACAAAATTCTCTCACAGGATGAAGTCGATGCCCTGCTGAAAGGCGTAGCCTCGGGAACAATCGACACTGAAGACGCCAAGGAACAGCTGATGGATGGAGTCAGGACGTATGACTTTACCAGTCAGGAGCGGATCATCCGCGGCAGAATGCCCGGGCTTGAGATGGCCAATGAAAGTTTTGCCAGGCTGTTCAGGACTTCCATATCCAATCTCTTCATGAAGTTTGTTGATATAAGCATTCAGAATGTTGAGATCATAAAGTTCGGTGACTTTATCAAGACCATTCCGGTGCCGTCGAGCATCAATCTTTTCAAAATGGAACCTCTCAAGGGGTATTCACTGCTGGTACTTGAAGCCCCGCTGGTGTTCGCATTTGTCGAATTTTTCTTTGGTGGAGCGAGTGCCCAGCATATCAAGTCTGAAGGGAGGGCATTTACCTCAATTGAGCAGCGTGTGATCCAGAGAGTAGTAAATATGGCCCTCGGTGATCTGGAAAAATCATGGACAGGCATTTCCCCGATTAAACCTGAATTTATGGGATCAGAGATCAATCCGCAGTTTGTCACTATTGTCACGCCGGCAGAGATAGTCATCAATGTTGAGGTCCTCATTGAGATCGAGGACTTTGCCGGCCGGCTCTTCTTCTGTCTTCCTTATTCAATGATAGAGCCTGTGAAGGAAAAACTGTCATCAGGTATTCACGGCGATAAACTTGAGACTGACCAGAGATGGTCCAGGATCATGACCCAGGCGCTTCGTGAGACCTATGTGAACCTGTCTGCCGAGATTGGCAGGGTCAGGCTTACGTTTGCGGACATAATGAATTTTGAAGCCGGCAATGTTCTTAAGCTGGGAAAATCAGCAAAAGATGAACTTGTTTTAAAAGTTGAAGGTCTGCCGAAATTCAGGGGGCATCCCGGGTACAGCAGGGGTAATCAGGCAATTAAATTAACCGGAGAAATTGACTGAAGCATACGCACATCCGGAAATGAGAATTTACTTATCAGTTAACGGAAAGAAATAAAGGAGGAAAACATGACAGAAGATATAAAAGTGTCAGAGCAGGAAGTTCAGCAACCTGAATTTCAAGACCTGAAGGATGAAACAAATGAGGCGGTATCAAGGGACATCGATTTTCTGCTGGACATCCCTGTAGAAATTACAGTACAGCTCGGAACGTCTCGCATGCTCATAAAAGAGCTCCTTCAGCTCGGGCAGGGGTCGGTTGTAGAGCTGGATAAACTGGCAGGAGAACCAATGGAAATACTTGCAAACAACAGACTTATCGCCAGAGGAGAGGTGGTTGTCGTTAATGAAAAATTTGGTGTGAGGCTTACTGATATTATCAGTCCGTCAGAAAGGTTAACACGGCTGAAATGACAGGCACATATATTCAAATGGCCGGTGCCCTTACATTTGTACTGCTGCTGATTTTCGGAGCGGCCTACATGGTACGAAAGAAGCAGAACAGAATCGACCTGATGAGTGTTATCAGCTATCAGAATATAGGCCCAAAAAAAGGAGTGGCTGCATTAAAGATAGGGAAGGAAGTGCTCATTCTTGGTGTGACAACAAACGAAGTGAGACTGTTAAAAACCTTCCAGGACAATGAACTTGATCTTGATGAGACAGAGGGTTTTCAGAACAAACTGGAGCGGTTTAAAAAAGACGGAGTGATACAGCATTGAAAACCATGGAAATCAGAAAAACATACCGGATGACATCTCTCGTAACGGGTTTGACACTCATTGCCGGACTCCTGCTGTGTTCATCTCCGGCTGACGCCTTTGATTTCAGGGAGATTAACAGTCCTGTAATAGAAGTATTCCTGCTGATCAGTTTCCTCTCCTTTCTGCCTGCCGTGCTCATAATGCTTTCCTCGTTTACCCGGATCGTTGTTGTTCTTTCGTTTCTGAGACATGCATTCGGCGGGCAGCAGGTGCCGCCCAACATGGTCATTATAGGACTTTCCCTGTTTCTTACGTTTTTTATCATGTCACCGACAATCGATGTCATTAATGAAAACGCCATTACTCCATATATAGAGGAGGACATTAAATTTGGTGAGGCAGTTGAGCAGGCCGTGCCTCCTCTGAAGACGTTCATGCTTAAACAGACAAGGCAGAAAGACATCGCCCTGTTTGTAGGGCTGACCAAGCAGGAAAAACCTGAATCTCCGGAAGCAGTAAAGATGAGTCTCCTTATTCCTGCATTTGCGATAAGTGAACTCAAGACGGCTTTTGAAATAGGGTTTTTATTATTCCTGCCCTTTTTAATTATAGATATGGTTGTGGCAAGTATTCTGTTAAGTATGGGAATGATGATGCTGCCGCCGATCATGATTTCCCTTCCCTTTAAACTGCTGTTATTTGTACTGGTTGACGGCTGGAACCTTATAGTCGGATCAATGATGAGGAGCTTTGCATGACAACGGAATTTGTGAAAGTAATATCAACCGAGGTTTTTAAGGTAGTGATGTTTGTTGCAGGACCTGCACTTATCGTGGGACTGCTTGTGGGTCTGTTAGTCGGTTTTTTTCAGACCATAACGCAGATCCAGGAATTTACCCTGACATTTGTCCCAAAAATGCTGGCAGTATTCACCTGCCTTTTCATGCTGATGCCGTGGATGACTGAAAAGCTGATCACCTTTACCACGAACCTGATACAGCAGATACCTTCATATATACGATGATTATGTGCGCATATAATATGAACCATTTTGATAATTCAGAGGGAGTTTGAATTGGACCAGGCACTGTTACAGGATCTGAATGAATTTTCGCAGTATATACCAAACTTCCTGTTTATCCTTCTGCGGTCAAGCATACTGATAAGCCTGCTTCCTGTTATTGGCGGCAAACAGATACCTGCCCAGTTCAAACTGGGACTGGCCGTCATGATTTCCATTCTGCTCACACCGGTTGTTCAGTTTGAAATTGCCGAGAATAACATACCCTTACTGGTCGTAAAGGAACTGCTCATCGGCATTGCCCTCGGTCTTACAGTCAGGTTTATCTTTATGGCGGTCCATATGGCAGGTCAGTTTATGAGTTATACCATGGGAATGTCCATCGCTCAGGTATTTAACCCGGAAATGGGACAGTCAACAAGCATTGCGGAAGTATATGGGATAATAGCCATGCTGTTTTTTCTGATCCTTGATGCACACCATGACATGATTTATGTGTTTGTGAAAAGTTTTGAGATGCTTCCCGCCGGAAAGATAAATATACTGGCTATTGTTCCGGTTGTGCTGTCAATGGTGAGCGGGCTCTTTGTTCTTGCCCTGAAAATCTGCGCTCCTGTGACCATTGGATTAATGATCTCTCATTTATTGACGGGATTCTTATACAAGGCAGCACCTCAGATGAACATTTTTTTTATTGCCATGCCGTTGAATATATTTCTTGGTTTTTTGTTAATCATTATCAGCATCCCTGTTTTTGAATATTTATTGGGTGTCAAGTTTAGCGACCTGCGAAGTGAAATGGTGCGCATTGTCACGCTTGCACGGGGATGAACAGGTAAACATAGAACATGGAAGATACTGGCGTACAGGACAAAACAGAACAGGCGACCCCGCGAAAAAGGGCACAGGCAAAAGAAAAGGGGCAGGTTGCCAGAAACAAGGACATTACCGCCATGGCTGTTATGAGTGGTATTCTGGGGATATTTTATCTGGGAGGAGAACGTTTTTTTACTGATTTCAGCGAGATGACAGGAAAAATACTCAGCATGCAGTACGGGAATGATCCTCTTCATGTATCAAGGATAGCCATAGTAAAAGGAGTCCAGATTGTAGCTCCTTTTTTCCTTGTGTCCGTTGTCCTGGCAACGCTCTCAACAGTGGCACAGGGAGGGTTTATTTTTAAGCCCATTAAAATTGAATTAAGCAAACTGAACCCTATGCAGGGGATGAAGAAAATATTTTCTTTTCAGGGAGTTACCGAACTTATTAAAAGTATCCTGAAGTTTATGGTAGGTGGGTGGGTGGTATATTATATTATGAAAAAAGACCTTGATGTACTTCCCATGCTTTCTGCTATGGAGATTAATGATCTCCTTCGCGTATCAGGAAAACTGATTCTGGAGGCGGTGACCGTAGCCTTTCTGATGTTTCTCGCTGTGTCATGTGTAAGTTATGCCCTTGAAAAATGGCAGTTTGAACGTTCATTACGCATGACCAAACAGGAAGTCAGGGATGAGAACAAGGAATCAGAAGGTGATCCAATGGTCAAATCCAGGATCAAGAGCCTGCAGAGGGAAATGGCGAGAAAGAGGATGATGCAGGAAGTGCCGACAGCCACCGTGGTCATAACCAACCCGACACATCTTGCTATTGCGATTAAATATGAGGACGGTGAGATGTCTGCACCTAAGATCGTCGCCAAGGGGGCAGGGGTGGTGGCAGAGAAAATAAGAGATATCGCGACAAAGCATAGCGTTCCGATAGTAGAAGACAAACCTCTGGCACGGTCGCTGTTTAAACAGGAACTGAATTCCTTTGTTCCGGAGCATCTCTACGTTGCCGTGGCAAAGATACTGGCATACATTTATAAATTAAAGGGTAAGGCATGAAATATCTGAAATTTCTGAAACAGAGAGAAGACGTTGTTGTTGCAGTCATGATGGTATCGGTAATCGGCGTGATGCTCCTGCCCATGCCGCCATTTTTTCTTGACATACTGCTGTCAATATCGATATCGCTTTCATTAACCATTCTTATTACTTCCATCTATATCAGAAAGCCGCTTGATTTTTCTGTCATGCCTTCAATCCTCCTTATGGCCACACTGTACCGGCTTGCATTAAATGTTGCAACAACAAGGCTTATTCTCCTGAATGGAAGTGATGGAGTGGAGTCGGCAGGTGAGGTTATTAAATCATTTGGGAACTTTGTTGTCGGAGGTAACTATGCTGTTGGCATTATCATATTCCTGATTCTCGTCATCGTTAACTTTGTGGTTATCACCAAGGGCTCAGGAAGAATAGCTGAAGTTGCAGCAAGGTTCACACTCGATGCCATGCCGGGTAAACAGATGGCAATTGATGCTGACCTGAATACGGGGCTCATAGATGACTCTGAAGCCCGAAGGCGCAGAGCGGAAATAGCAGAAGAAGCCGATTTTTACGGGTCCATGGACGGTGCGAGCAAGTTTGTCAGGGGTGATGCAATAGCCGGACTGATCATAACGGCAATCAATATCCTTGGCGGTCTTCTCATAGGTACACTGCAGAAGGGCATGCCGGTGGGAGATGCAGCCACAACGTATACGATTCTGACCATAGGTGACGGTCTTGTGTCACAGATTCCGGCGCTTCTTATTTCTACGGCTGCCGGTATTGTAGTCAGCAGGGCAGGTACAGACAGTGATATCGGAAAAGACATATCAAGACAGGTCCTGTTGCATCCCAAGGCCCTTGTTACGGTATCCGGTGTGTTGATGGCACTCGGACTTGTTCCGGGCCTCCCGCACATACCTTTCTTCCTCATCGCCGGAGTGGCCGCATTCATCGCATATGTCCTTACAAAAATGCCTTCGGAAGAGGAGGTGGTAGCAGCTTCAACAGAGGATGTCGCTGAGGATGCGAACATCGAATCATATCTTGAGCTTGATCCGCTCAGCCTGGAAATCGGATATGGACTGATCCCGCTTGTGGACGAATCAAACGGAGAGCTGTTAGGGAAAATAAAGGCGATGAGAAGACAGCTTGCATCCGAGATGGGTTTTGTTGTTGCTCCGATTCATATTAAGGACAATCTTCAGTTACGGCCTCATGAATACAGTTTTCTCATACGAGGCGTTGAGGTTGCCAGAGGTGAAGTCATGATGGGAAGCTGGCTTGCCGTTGCTTCAGGAAATGCAGAGCCGATCGAAGGGATACCCACGAAGGAGCCAGCTTTTGGACTTCCCGCTTTCTGGATTGATGAAGCAGATGTGGAGAAGGCCCAGCTTGCAGGATACATGGTAGTTGATACGACTACCGTCATTGGCACCCATATTACCGAACTTATCAGGGCACATTCATGGGAACTCCTCACCAGGACAGAGACGCAGAATATGATGGACAATGTATCAAGAACATATCCCAAAATTGTTGAGGAACTCGTTCCAGCCAATCTTACCCTTGGTGCAGTCCAGCGCGTACTTCAGAACCTTCTTAAGGAAAAAGTTCCTATCAAGGACATCATGTCCATCTTTGAAACCCTGCTTGATCATTCACCGCATGTGAAAGATCCTGAAATACTCACAGAGTTTGTCAGACAGGGGCTGTCACGGACCATAACAAAACAGTATGTAGATGATGAAGGTAAGCTGCCTGTATTTACGCTGGACCCGGCCTATGAAAAACTGTTGTCCCAGGTTGACGAGGGAGGAATAACGCCGGATGTCATTAACAGAATAGCAAAGAGTGTTGAACAGGTCCTGTCCTCAGGTAAACTCAAAGGGGCACAGCCGATTATCCTCTGCTCGGCAAATATCAGAAAATACCTGAAAAAAATAGTTGAGAGAATAAGTACGTCCTTTGTTGTGCTTTCCAGTTCAGAAATTATATCCACTACAAATCTAGATATACGAGGAATGGTCAAATATGAAAATTAAGAAGATACGCGCGAAGAGTTTTAGTGAGGCCCTGGCACAGGTCAAGAGAGAGCTGGGCAGTGATGCTGTCATTCTCTCTACAGAAGACAAATTGGGAAGCAGGTCATACGTTGAGGTCACAGCTGCCATGGATTATGACATTGAAACAGACATTGATGCCGGACATACTCCTCAACCTCCCTCGTCTTCTTCCGGAAATGGATACGACTATATGGAGCTGAAAAATGAATTGATACATCTGAAAGACTATATAGAGGCAATGAAAGACAGCGGATTTGAATTGAAGCTGCAGGGAGATCGCAGGGACCTCTATCATTTTTTAAAAGCACGATCTATAAAGGATGAATACGCATTAAAACTTGTACAGCGCGCGGGTGATCTGTCTGACATAGAAACCCTGATGTCAGACGATCTCAATATGGTCAGGCCGTCACCACAGCCGCAGTTTATTAAAAGCCCGATCAGCAATGAACAAAACAGGAGGATCATCATGCTGATAGGGCCTACAGGGGCAGGTAAGACCACAACAGTTGCGAAACTTGCGTCCATGGCGATACGGGAGAGGAAAAAGGTCGCCATGATAAGTATTGATACCTACAAAATCGGCGCTGCCGAGCAGATAAGGATTTATTCAAGAATGATAGGGATACCGCTTGATATTGTGTCTGACAGAGAGGGGTTGACAAGGAGTATCCACAGATTTTCCGACAGGGACGTCATTCTCATCGATACAACCGGTCAGAACCCCAGGGACACTGCATACATAAACGGACTCAAGGCGTTTTATGAATTGAATCTCCCTCTTGAAACACAGCTCGTGCTCAGCACATCAAGTGATTGTGCATTTCTTATGGACACGTACAGATATTACAAATCTCTCCCCATAGATTATGTTGCTTTTACCAAGACTGATGAAGCCGTAAGGCTGGGATCGATATACAATCTCTGCAGCCTTTATCAGAAGCCGGTCGCATACATAACCACAGGACAGGGAGTACCGGGTAACATTGAATTTATGGACAGCAGGAAATTATCAAATCTTATACTCAGAACAGGGAGTGCATAATGGATATTGCCGAAAGGAAAACAGTCAGGACAATTGCAGTAGCGAGCGGTAAAGGC
>CAMYJJ010000037.1 GCA_947258735.1 Thermodesulfovibrionia bacterium
GTGGACCACCAGCCCTGAATGCGTCAGTTATCATGTACCTGGACAGCATGGGAGTAGAACCGGAGAACATTTTTTATGATGATTTTGGAGGATAATGAGAAACAGTAGTCAGCAGGTAGCAGTGAGTAGTGAGAAGCCAGGAAAAAAACCTTCTTTCCCTGACTACATATTACCGGCTGCCAGCTACTATTAAAAACAGGAGGAATCATGGTAGACATAACCGCAGAAGAAATAATATCAGATATAGGAGAGGAGCCCCTGTGTGTCTCCCCGGACACCGTAGTATACGATGCTGTCAAGCTGATGCTTGAACATGACAGTCATGCCGTTCTCGTTAAAAAAGACGATACGTATACGGGTATATGGACAGAACGGGACCTCATGACCAACACGGTCCTTGAGGGCTTTAATCCCAAAACAACCCGGGTTGGTGATCACGCATCTTTCCCGTTAAAGAGCGCCCCCCATAGCGACAGCATATTCCGGCTTATCGACAAGTTTCTCGGTTATAATACACGTCACCTGCTGATCGAAAAGCAGGGCACCTACATCGGCCTCCTCTACTCCCGGGACGTCATCAGGGTAGGCTTCACCGAACGGACAAAGCAGCTGCGGGAACTGGATGAGATGGTGAGCCTTGAGTTTTATGAAAACTGGAAATGGAAAAAGAAGCACAAATAAACCGGAACGGGCATATGCAGTGTTCATTCGGGAAATAACGACATGTTAATTACATATTAATGATTGATACCATGGAATTTCTCGTTATATTCATACCCGTTTTTATCACCATAATAATATTGGCATGCAGCATACATTTCAGCAAATATAAAAGACGCAAAAACAGCTGTGGCTGCAGTTTTCCTGCCAGGACATCAGAAAAGCCCCCTCTCTTTCGGTCCTGCGGATGTTCTTCTCAGAATAAAGACAGCACAACTAACATATAATTCATTGTCTCACTGTCTTCCGGTGCGTTCCCTGTGTACAATAAGGCACATTCTTCATATCATGCCTGATCACCCTCACTATTTCAGGGAATGCCAATAATGTCCGATACATAATAAGAGATGATTTACCTGCAAGGTAAAGAAATATGTATGAACCGGGCCAAATATATAACGCTGCTGAACATATCCTGGTTTGACTGAAAAAGAAACAACGAGGAACAATGATACATATAAAACAGAGGCTGCAGAAAAAATGAATTTTCAATTTGTTTCACCTTTTTTAACATCCATACTGAACGTGCTCTCCACCATGGCAACACTTGAGGCTAAACATGGCAAACCTTCTTATAAGACAGGTACAACAGCGTGCGGGGATGTATCCGGAATCATTGGTATGGCGAGTGATCAGGCAAAGGGAACGCTGGCCGTAACATTTACGGAACCGGTGGCCCTTGAGATAACGAAACGCATGCTCGGTGATGAACTGACTGAAATTGATAATACGGTAACTGATATGGTGGGAGAGATCACAAACATGGTGACCGGGGGTGCAAAAAGCCTGCTGAGTGAGAAGGGGTATCGGTTTGATATGGCCATTCCGGCTGTCATCTCAGGGAAAAATCACGTAATACACCACACATCCAAAGCACCTGTCATACTTGTGCCCTTTCATACTGAGGCAGGGGACTTTTTCGTGGAAATCTGTTTTGAATAGCAGATATCTGCTTTGAGTTTTTCTAGTGCCTGTTTTTTATAATAACATCGACAGCGTATACAAAAAATATAAATGATACGTTGTCAGGGATTTGACCCCAGAATCTGCTGAATCCGCTGCATTCCACTAGCCTGAGTCGCTCGATGAATTCTTTATCATCATTATCTCAACAGAATAATGTTACTTGACATTCATATTAACGCCTGTTAATATGTTCATATGAAGAAAATAACCGAGATTTTCAAACTTCTCTCAGACGAGCACAGGCTGAGAATTATATTGCTTCTCTGTCAAAAAGAGTTAAGCGTATGCCAGGTGATGGGTGTTACAGGGTCATCACAGTCCCTCACTTCCAGAAACCTTTCCCTGCTATACAGAGGCGGTTTTCTTGATGAGAGACGGGACGGGAAACTCAGGTTCTATAGCATACGCAAAGATTTACCGCAGGATAAAAGCGCAGTCCTCGCTCTCCTGCAGACTATTGTCAGGTCTGATGCCCGGTACAGGGAAGACCTTGTGACCTTAAAAGAATGCTCGGCATTCCAGAAAAAAGCAGGGAGGTGTGACATGAAGACGTTACAGGCGTTCATGAAATTGAAACAGGAGAAAATGAATTGAGAACAAACATAAAACTAAACATATATCTTTTTTTCCAATTCCTCATGCTCTCTGTCCTTGCACACGCAGCTGGTGCTGAAAGGCTTATACTGCATCAGGCACTCCACATAGCGCTCACAAACAGTCCCGACCTGAAGGCATATGCATGGTCAATCGAGGGCCGCAAGCATGATGCTGATACTGCCGCAGCACGCTATTATCCTAAAATTCATATTGAAGAACGATTTATGAGAACCGATAACCCTACATTCGGATTTATGTCTAAACTGAATCAGGAACGATTTTCACAGGAGGACTTTCTCATAAACAGGCTCAACAATCCGGATGACATTTCAGATTTTCAGACGGTGTTGACCATAGAGCAGCCTCTTTTTAATCCCGGGATCCATTTTGGGTACAAGATGGCCAGAAAGGAGTTAAGCGCCAGAGAAGCTGAATTTGCATTAAAAAAAGAGGAAGTTGCCCTTAATGTTGTGAAATTGTTTCTTGCGGTACAAACAGCCCGGGAATATGTAGGTGCTGCTGAAAAGAAAATTGAGGATGCTGCTGAACATAAAAGACTTGCCTCCTTACGATTTGATGCCGGTTCGGCAGTGTATTCTGACAGCCTCAGGGCAGATGTTGCATACAAAAAAGCTGAAGCGACACTGACAAATGCAAAGGCTGACCTTGAAGTATCCAGAAGAGCGCTCGGACTGGCCCTCGGCAGAACAGAACCGGTTGATGCGGCAGAGGACAGATTATCTCTCCAGGTAGGCGATGTGCATACATACCTTGAAACCTCAGTTAACAGGAAAGACCTGGAAGCACTCAGGATGCGTCTTGAAAATGCAAAATCGGGTGTTAGGATGGAGAAGTCCGGTTTCTTCCCTGAAATAGGATTCAGGGGGAGCTATCAGTTCAATGATCATGGAACCCCTTTTTCAAATGAAGGAGAAAGCTACATGATCATGGGATTTCTCAACTGGAGCCTTTTTGATGCATCAACATACAGCAAAATTAAAAAAGCACAAGCACAAAAAAACATGTATGAGGAACACCTCTCAGCTCTAAAAAACAGAATACATTTCAGTATTCACAATGCATATATAAAAGTTATGGAAAGGAAACAGAACCGTGCTCTTGCGAAGGCCATACTGGATGAAGCTGAGGAGGCCGTCAGGCTTGTCAGGTTACGGTACGAAAACTCTCTTGCCTCGATTGTGGACCTGCTTGATGTTCAGGTCACGATGAATAATGCACGGGCCGGGCAGGTTGATGCGGAGAGTTCCTATACAGGTGCAATTGCTGATTTATATTTTGAAAGCGGAATAATATTAAAAACTCTGTATAAAGAGTATCGTGATAATGGAGGCCATTGAGATGAGAACCCTCATTCGCATATTTATTAGTACGCTCAGCGTCATAACGTTACTCGGCTGCGGAGACCAGAATACCCCGGGAGAACATAACAGTGACAGGCCGCTGGTCAGGGATGTTATTGTTGAGAAGATTACCCCTCAAGAAGTAACAGCATACCATGAAGCTTCAGGCACGGTAAAATCAGTGAATACATCCATCGTATCAGCAAAGGTCATGGGAGAGGTCAGAGATATTAAGGTCAACGTATCAGACAGTGTGCAGAAAGGGGACCTCCTTCTTCTGATACATTCCCCTGACACAGAAGCACGGGTTATAGCAGCAGTCGCCGCTCTGGGTGAGGCTGAGAAGGCCCTGGGAATGGCCGAGAAAAAAAAGGCGCTCATGGAATCAACCTTTAACCGGTATGAAAAGCTCCACAGGGAAAAAGCGGTCGCAGAGCAGGAGTTTGATGGAATCAGGACCAGGCGGGACGTTGCGGTTCTCGAGTATGAGCGGTCCCGAAGCTCACTGAAAAAAGCAGAGGCGTCACGAAAAGAGTCAGAATCATTAAAAGCCTATACAGGTATCAGGTCTCCTGTCAACGGCATTATTGCAGATATAAAGATAGACAGGGGAAGCATGACAGGGCCGGGAATGCCGCTCATCATTGTTGAGGAGCAAACCTACAGGGTTGAGGCTGCGGTGGATGAAAGCATGGTCCCGCATATAACAGTGGGAACTCCTGTTGAGGTTCTCATCGATGCACTGGGCATAAAAACAGCTGGCACCGTTGGAGAGATCGTCCGGAACATTGACCCGGCCACAAGGACATTCACTGTTAAAATTAATATCAGGGAACGCATCGATGCATTACGTGGAGGGCTGTATTCCAGGGTAATGGTCCCTGTTGAGAAAAAATTAAAATTGTTTATTACAGAACATGCTCTCATCACCAGAGGAGAACTGCGCGGCGTGTATACAGTTAATGAAGAGGGGGGCATTTCATTACGCATAATAAAAACAGGGAAAAGGAAGGAGGGACTTATCGAAGTGCTTTCCGGTCTTGATCCAGGTGACCACATTATTGTTGACGGCGTTGATAAAGCGGTTGATGGAGGCCGGATCAGATAAATGGAAACCCCCGGTCTGGCAGGACGCATAGCAAAGGCATTTCTGGTATCCAAGCTCACCCCCCTGATCGTAATTACGTCACTGCTTCTTGGTGTATTTGCAATAGTCGTTACCCCTCGGGAAGAAGAACCGCAAATCATTGTTCCCATGGTAGACATCTTTGTTCAATACCCGGGTTCATCAGCAAAAGAGGTTGAAGACCGGGTCACCAAACCCATGGAAAAACTCCTCTGGGAGATCAAGGGTGTTGAGTATGTCTATTCCATGTCTAGGCCGGGAATGGCACTTACCATAGTCAGGTTTTATGTTGGCGAGAACATGGAGGACAGTCTCGTAAAACTCTACAACAAGCTGATGTCAAACTACGACAGAATTCCTCACGGCGTTTCCGAACCCCTTGTAAAACCGAAATCGATAGATGATGTCCCTGTCCTTTCATTGACCCTCTGGAGCGAACAGTATCATGGGGACACACTGCGCCGTGTGGCTGCAGAAGTCGCTGCTGAACTGAAAAAAGACCTGGACGTATCTGAGATCAGTATTATCGGAGGACAGAAAAGACAGCTTCGGGTCGTTCTAAAACCAGACAGGCTCAGTGCCTATAATGTGTCTCCGCTGCAGGTCCTTCAGGCGATAAAGGGGGCGAACACATCTCTGCCCGCCGGTGCTCTGACGGACAGAAATAAAGAGTTTGTTATTGAAACCGGTGCTTTTCTTAATAGTGCAGAGGATGTAGGGAACCTGATAGTCGGCACCCATAATAACAGGCCTGTATATCTCAGAAATACGGCAGACATTATTGACGGTTCAGAGGAACCTTCAAGCTATGTTCTGACAGGGTTTGGGCCATCTTCAGAGATCAAGAGCAGCGGTTTGTATGATGCGGTAACTATCTCAGTGGCCAAAAAGAAAGGGACAAATGCCACACATCTGGCTGACAGGTCTCTTGGCAAAATAGAGTCCCTCAAGGGGGTTCTCATTCCCGGTGAAATCGAAGTAACCACAACAAGAAATTACGGAGATACGGCAAAAGAAAAGTCTGATGAACTCCTTAAGCATATGTTAATTGCAGCGGTCTCGGTAACCATTCTTATCGCGCTCGCCCTGGGTATTAGAGAATCTCTCATCGTCGGTGTTGCTGTGCCTGTTACGCTTGCACTCACTATTCTGGTAAATTACATGTACGGGTATACACTGAACCGGGTAACACTCTTTGCTCTTATCTTTTCTATAGGTATCCTTGTTGACGACGCTATCGTTGTCGTTGAGAACATTCACCGTCATTTCAGAATGAAAGGTGTTTCATTGCAGACAGCAGTGCAGGCAGTTGACGAGGTCGGAAACCCTACCATACTGGCGACCTTCACTGTTATTGCGGCACTTCTGCCCATGGCATTTGTATCGGGCTTGATGGGGCCCTATATGCGGCCCATACCGGTCGGCGCATCAGCTGCAATGCTGATATCCCTGCTTATCGCATTTATAATCAGCCCCTGGTTGAGCTTTATTGTCCTGAAGAAAACGGCTAAGCATACATCGGATGAAGAAAAAGAGGAGAGCAGAATTATCGGGTTCTTTAACAGGCTCTATGAAAGGAACCTGCGGGGACTGCTCGAAAGCCACCTTAAAAGGATCATCGCTTTTTTACTGATATTTTTGCTTCTTGGCGGATCACTCATGCTGCTGCTCTTTAAACTGGTAACCGTCAAAATGCTTCCCTTTGACAACAAGAGCGAGCTTCAGGTGATCATCGATATGCCTGAAGGGTCAGCACTTGAGCAGACCGCCATGGTAGCAAGAGAGCTCGGAGATTACATTAAAACAGTTCCAGAGGTAACAGACTACCAGATCTACACAGGCACTGCGTCACCCTTTAATTTCAACGGTCTGGTGCGGCATTACTTCCTCAGGTCCGAAAGCAACGTGGCAGATATACAGGTCAACTTCACATCCAGACATGACAGAAAGGCCCAGAGCCATGATATTGCAAAAAGAATAAGGCCTGAGCTCCAGAAGATCGGACGTAAACATAATGCGAATGTCAAGATTGCTGAAGTCCCTCCTGGACCTCCTGTGCTCAGCACCCTTGTTGCAGAGATATATGGACCTGATTATGACAGACAAATGCAGATTGCCAGTCAGATCAAGGACATATTTAATGAAACAGAAGGGGTGGTTGATGTGGACTGGTATGTAGAAGATGACCAGGACAAGATCACCTTTATCGTTGATAAGGAGAAAGCCGCCTATCATGGGATAAGCACAGACAGCATCGCAAAAACAATGAGACTGATGCTGGGAGGAATGTCCGCCGGACTCCTCCATGTTGAGGATTCACAGGAGCCTGTCGAAATTTTCCTGCGTGCTCTGAGAGAGGAGCGAACAACGCTCCAGGACTTAAGAGAGATCAGGTTGATGTCAGCTTCAGGTGAAAACGTGTCTCTTTCAGAACTTATAATTGTTCATAAGGGCATCGAGGACAAAACCATATACAGAAAAAATCTCAAGAGGGTTGTGTATGTAACAGGTGATGTTGCCGGGACTGAGGAAAGCCCGGTCTACGCTATCATGAAGATGAAGGAAAAGATAAGGGACCTTATACTTCCTGAAGGATATGAATTGAAACAATATGATACAACACAGCCAGAACTGGAAAACAGATATTCGATGAAGTGGGACGGAGAATGGCATATAACGTTTGAGGTGTTCAGGGACCTGGGGCTCGCCTTTGCAGCGGTCATTGTCGTAATTTATATAATGGTTGTAGGCTGGTTCAGGTCATTTATAACGCCGATTGTGATTCTGGCGCCTATTCCTCTCTCCCTCGTTGGCATTTTACCGGGTCATGCGATTATGGGGGCCTTTTTCACAGCAACATCAATGATAGGCTTTATTGCAGGTGCCGGCATAGTGATCAGAAATTCAATTATTCTGGTTGACTTTATAGAACTGCAGATCAAAAACGGGATGCCGCTTAAGGAAGCAGTAGTACAGGCCGGCATCATACGGTTCAGGCCGATGCTCCTTACCGCATCAGCTGTTGTGGTTGGTTCATCAGTCATACTCTTTGATCCTATTTTCCAGGGCATGGCCATATCATTAATGGCCGGTGAGGTGGCATCAACATTCCTGTCAAGAACACTTGTGCCCGTACTTTATTATGAATACAAAAAACGAGTTAAGGAGAAATAACAATGTATATTGCAAAAAAAGATACCTGGTATATGGAGAGAATAATATGGTTATTAGCGGGTATGTTTACTTTAACAGGCACCCTGCTGGCAGTCTTTCATAACAGCTACTGGCTAATTTTAACAGGATTCGTAGGTATTAATTTAATCATATTTGCTGCTACAGGATTCTGTATCATGGCAAATATCCTTTATAAATTAGGTATTAAATCGGGAGTTCATTAGCAGGGAAGGTTTGCAAATCCCCCTGTAATGTATCAATAGCATAAAATGGTGAGCCGTCAGGGATTCGAACCCCGGACCCGCTGATTAAGAGTCAGCTGCTCTACCAACTGAGCTAACGGCCCATTTTATTAGCGTTTTGAGTATAGAGGTAATAGTAATATAATTCAAATATTAACTCTATAGTCCACAATCCAGATACTGGCGCGCCTGGGAGGACTCGAACCTCCGACACCCGGCTCCGGAGGCCGGTGCTCTAATCCACTGAGCTACAGGCGCAATATATCGTTTTCCGTTTATCGTGCCCCGTTATCCGTGTGTGAAAAATAATTCTTTATTAGTCCGGTTAACGGACAACGAATCACGGTTAACGAAATTGGGGTGAGTGAGGGGATTCGAACCCCCGACCCTCTGAGCCACAGTCAGATGCTCTAACCAACTGAGCTACACTCACCGTTTTAGAGTTAAGAGTTATGAGTATAGAGATATCGCTTCATTCCTGACTCCTAACTCTAAACCCCAAAATATGGCGCGCCCGGGAGGATTTGAACCCCCGACCTACTGATTAGAAGTCAGTTGCTCTATCCAGCTGAGCTACAGGCGCAATTATATAGTCATTACTAATGTCAAAGCATCCCTTAATTTGCTAAAAGAAGCTCTTTCAGGATGATATGTCTGTTAAAGAATATGTATTTTAATTGAGGGGCCTTTAATATGGCAAGTCAGGGAGGGGAATAATTTAATGCGCCATCTTTTCTTCTTCGATATTGTCATACAGGGCTTGATACTCTTTTTGAAGAGATTCATGGCTCTTTTTTAAATTTTCATGTTCCGTACGTAGTTGATCGAGTTCTGCTGCTGTCTTTTTATGCTTTAATTGAAGTGAGTGTTTTTGTTTCAGGGCCATGTCAAGCTCTTCTTTTCTTACTGTCTGCTGCAAGAGGTCTGCCAGACCATCAGCCTCACGCTCTAATGCTGCTACTGTTTTCTCAAGCTCGTCATTCTCCTTCTTAATTGACCCCAGGCAATGATCCAGTGTTTTATTGTTCTGTTCAATGTCAGAGATAAGCTGTTCATATTCTTTTGATCGTTCTGCTTCCGGAATCAGTGCGGCAAGGGTATATTTCAGTTTATCATTTACCGTTCGGATGCCTTCAAACTTTTCCTGCATTTCATTGAACCTGGATTTCCAGTCAAGAAGCTCCCTGTTTATCCTGGCCTGCCTGTCAATGTCTGCCTGAAGGAGGCGCACCTCTTTTTGAGATTCCCCTGCACTGGCTGAGAGTGTACGGCATTTGATAATCATGTAGAGGGTAATCCCTGCAAGAACCAGGAGGCCCTGTACTGTTAATAATGCATAAAGGGGGTCAATCTGAAGCACCTGATGATCTCCCGGGTTTATTCATGCTCTCTGACGGTTTCTCTGCTTCCGCCTGTTCACTCAGGGCTTCTTCCCACATCTGGTCTGCATCCATTTCTGTATCAACGTCTTCTTTTCCTGTATCTTTTTCTGCCTGTTCTGTGTTTTGCATGGATACCTCTGCAGTGGACTCATCCGCACCTGCCTGCTCATCCAGTGCAGCTGCCCACATATCATCAACATTTTCCTTATCACTGGCCTGAGATGTGTCTTCTTCCATGTCTTGAGCAGGCAGTGTATCCAGCTCGGGTGCAGCAGTCTCCTGCCTGTCTGCATGCGATTCCTGAGCGTCTGTAATTTGCTCTTCTTTTGCAGTCTCAGGGATTGCTTCAGTACTCTCTGCTGCTGCCTGTTCATTCAATGCCTCCGCCCACATGTCATCAACAGGGTCTTCCTCCTCCTTTATTTCTGCTGGTGTTTCTTCTGCATCAGTCTCAACTGCAGCCCGTGCTTCTGACGGTGAGGCCGGGGATGCTTTCACTTCTTCCGGCTTCGTACCCTGCTCATCGGTCTCTTTTGCTTCTGCATTGCCCGCCTGCTCATCTTGTATGCTTTCGGCAGACGCTCTTTTGTTTCCCCCTTCACTTACCTTGAGTTCTTCTGTCTCTGACGCAGTGTCCTTCCCGGATTCTTGTGCCTGAGTTTCCTCCTCCTGCTGTCTCAGTTTCTCAAGTCGTTGAATCTCCTCTTCAAGATTATTTAGACCGCCGTCATTTCCTGCCTCGTCAGGGGCATCTTCTTCAGAAGCAGCCTCTTCAGCAGCACCTTTTTCATTTTCAGGATCCTTATCATCTTCTGCAGTGCTCTGTTTGGTTTCTTTTCCCTCAGAATCTACCTCTTCAAGCGCTGCCTCTTTTTTTGTAATCTGCTCTGAACCCTCAACCTCCTGTTCTTCAGGTTCCTTTGATACACGCTCTGTCCTTGTCATGCTCTCTTCAGGAGCTATTGTTTCTTCCGGCGATGGGGTAATGTCTTTAGGTCGCCTGAATACGTTACCGACCAGTCTGATCTCCTTAATTCTCTCTCGCTTCATATATGCAACGACAAGTATGCCGATAATGAGATTAATGGTAATGAATTGAACAATGATGTTTGTCCAGTTAACAGGGGCCTGCTCTTCACCGCCTGAATGCTTTTCTGCTTCTGTCTGTGTGTCCTTCCGCGCCTCCCGTGCAGCCTTTAAGTCTTCTTTAGATTCCTGCAGGTTTGCAACATTAAACAGGAATGCCTTTTCCCGCTCATACGTCCTGCCCTTTGCAATGACCCTGAGCGTATAATTGCCGTCTTTAAAAGGGACAATGTTTTTCTGAAATATACCATCACCACTGTTAAGGGGCTTGAGGTTTGAAATATTTCCATCAGGATTATTCAGCTCAATATATACATCCGTTGTTTCCAGGACCTCACCATCTGTGATAATAGTCCCTTCCTTCTCAAGCCATGCCTGTACATCGAGGTTCTCCCCGAATACCGCATATAACCGTTCAAAATTGGTCTCAAGAGTCAGGTCCGTTATAATGTATGCCTTGTTATTTATGCCTGTGCTGTAGAGAATTTGCCATCTGCCCTCAACAGGTTTCTGGACCGTTATCATGTCAAAGTTGTCTGATACAAACCAGCTTATGCCGGAATACTGCTGATTGCCAGTATACTGATGACCATTCGGGTCCTGTATCCTTATGTCTGTTGCAGCTGACTCTTTTGACACCACAATCGTTACCTCCTGGATCGATCCGTCAACCAGGAAACCGTTTTTCTCCATGGGAAGCATTTCCGGAGACTTGAGACTTTCAAATATGGAGGTAAATACCAGATGAAAGTCCTTATCTGTCATGGCAAGGTTATAAAATCCACCCGTCTGTTTTGACAGCTTCTCAAGCAGCTTCCTGTCTGACTGGTCAGTGAATGCAATGGCATATACCTTAATATTATTCTTTTTTAATTCATTGGATAGCTCGGATTTAAGTTGATCCAGCAGCTTTCCGGTTTCTTCCTGATCTCCCACATCCATCATGCCATCTGACATTAATACAATAATCTGTTCCCGTCCATCTTCTCTTGCATCCAGCAGGACCTGCATTCCTTTTTGAAACGCGGCATATAAATTGGTTTGAAGCCCCTTGGACGTGATCCTGTCAGTGGCATCTAACAGCGTCTTCTTATTCGTTTCGCTGCTTACCGGGGTGAGGCTGGCAATGGGATACCCCTGATCGCTAAAACTCAGGACAGCGGCCCTGTCATTGCTGCCGAGGAGTGATATAAAGAGTTTTGCAGCAGGGATGCGCAGAGACCCGGGGTCTGTCCTTTTCATGCTGCCGGAGCTGTCCATGACAAGAGCGACATCAACATTGCTTCCTGACCGGGCATGCGCAATGCTGGGAGCCAATAAGCAGATGACAACCCATGTTAGTAAGAACAGATGAACATACCGTCTCTTCATATATTTCCTGCTACTCCTTGCAATACTTCATTATTCATATATTTATCGCTCATTTTGATAAATAACTTTAGCGACAATAACAGGAGTGTTCATACAGGGAATGGAAGGAAAGCAAAAAAAGGATTAAAACTGGTCGGGGCGGAGGGATTTGAACCCCCGACATCCTGCTCCCAAAGCAGGCGCGCTACCAGGCTGCGCTACGCCCCGGACTTACTAGGGTATACAATAATTATATTAAAAATCAAACTGTTGCTCAGGTCATATTCATGACCAGCGTCTGGATGGCACGCCATAAGGGTTTCCCCTACTATATAAATTTTGAGGAAAATGATATAAAAACAGGATATACATTGCTTTATCAGATCAATATATAAATCTGATATGTTCATGAGGCTTATGTAATGAACTGGGTAAAGACAACGTCGCCATGAAGCTTACGGGGAATGGCCTAATCTCAGCTCTCAGTTTCAAACACAGATAAGGAATGAAAAGAAAATAATACATTGAATAAGAAAGTCACTATCGTTATCGCGGAAGATGATGCCGGTCATGCCAATCTGTTAATAAGAAATGTCAGACGTGCGGGATGCACATCGGAGATCAGGCTCTTTACTGATGGTGAACAGACGCTGGATTATTTTTTTAATAATACATCTGACCTTGCAGGGCAGCACCATGTGCTGCTGCTGGACATCCGCATGCCCAAAATTGACGGTATTACCGTGCTCAGTAAGCTGAAGCAGAAGTTAAGGGAGATTAATATTCCTGTAATAATTATTTCATCAACCGATGATCCGCAGGAGATCAAAAAATGTTATAAACTTGGCTGCAGCAATTATATGGTAAAGCCAATTGATTATGAACGTTTTGTCGAGGCTATTCATCAGGCAGGTGTATTAAACGTATAAAGAGACCATATCAGGGTCCAGTCAGCAAAACTGCAGCAGAGAATCAGGTCATTACAAAACAGGGTTCAGTCATACAGAAATCATTTCACCTCTGCTGAAGCAAAGATCCACTTCTCACAAAAAGACGGGATAAATACCGGCTTATACTCGATCTTCTTAAAATATGCAGGCAGAAGGTTCTTCAAGAGTTTCCGGGTTTCCCAGTCAAACTCTGAACAGCACTGCATGCTGACAACCCCTCCCTTATGAAGACTCTTCTGCACCTTGGAAAATATCTGTTTCAGAAATACGGTCCGGTCCATGTCTGTCATTGACTCGGGGTGCATGGTGAGATCATAAATAACAGCATCAAACCCCTGTTCTTCTTCCAGAAAGGTATTTGCATCTTCCAGAATAATTTTTGCTTTTTTACTGTCAAATGCTTTCCCGCAAATGTTGGGCATGTATTTTTTTGCAGCTTTTATCACTTCTTCATCTATTTCAATGAGGTATACGCTCCTGGGGCTGTGTTTCAGCGCTTCTCTGAGCACTCCGCCATCTCCGCCGCCAAGAATCGCGATTTTCTTAAAAACATTCTCTCTCTCCAGTATGGGATTGACCATTGCCATATCATACGCTGGCACATCACTCTCGGCTATTTGCAGGTCTTTATCTAAAAACATCATTCTTCCAAAACTCTCGTTTTCGATAATATCAATTTGCTGAAACCGTGTCCTTTTACTAAAAAGCTTTTTCTTAATATGGTGCTTTATTTCAAACCCGGCGCCTGAAAAAGAGGTGATCCAGTCCTTCTGTTTCACTTCAATAGGGTTTCCTCTATGAATTTCCATAACACGAACAGTCTTGGGCCTTAACTTCTTTTTTAAAAAAGATAACAGGTTATTCACTGCCTTCATGCCATTGCCGCACGTAAAAATGTCGATTGAGGCATGGAGCGCCTCGGGGTAGGTATGAATGGCAACGTGAGACTCACTGATAACCGCCACCGACGTGACACCGGAGGGTTTAAACTGCTTGCCTGTGAGACTTACCAGGGTAAGGCCGCTTTCCTGAATGCCCTGTCTAAGCGTGTTCTCAAGCGCTTTTCTCCTGCCCAGCATGTCTCCGGAGCAATAGATAAATTCTGCAATAAGCTGTCTTCCCAGAGGTTTCACAGTTTTCGTAAGAAGAGATGTCTTAAATTTTCTTTATTCATAATTATCAGGGAGACCATTATATCATTTGATTAAAATAATTATCTACATCCAGAAAGATCATTTCTCACCACCTTACGTGACGAAATAGTATATAATGTTCAATAATGACGGCTGGTTCTACTGATCATAAAAAATATGTATTCTGTCAGGTGAGATTAAATATACCTGAATAAAACGGGACCACAATGAAGAAATTTGTATGTAAGGTGTGCAACCATATCGCGTTTGATGAGGCTCCGGTAGACTGTCCTGTCTGCTGGTCTGCCATTGAGAATTTTGAAAAAGATGAAGATGCCGTAAAGACACCGGCCGACCCCGGACATCTCACGGAAATCGATCAAATGCATGTTCCTGTCATAAACATAAGCAGGGATTGTTCAGCAGATCATGACAATGACTGCAGATCACTTTTTATCAAGGTAGGTCAGGCAGAGCACGTGATGGAGAGTGAACATCTTATAGAATTTATCGATGTCTATATTAATAAAAAATATTTCTCAAGAATATCCTTTACTGCAAAGAAAATCCATCCTCAAGCATCTCTGCATATCACCGATACATCAGGAACCCTGTCTGTCATTGCTCACTGTAATGTCCATGGGAGCTGGAGAAGCAAAGTTAACCTTGAAGGGTAGAAATGTGGGTTGATACCGGTTTCGAACCGGCGGCCTGTCGATGCGACCGCTCTTGCCCTGGGCTAATCGTCCATTATGCCGTTTCTTAAATGTATTAATAAACATTTTTCTTGTATTCAATACATCTTTTTTCTGCCATCATGGTTGTTGCTTATTACTTCTCATTTCCCGATTTCTATGTGATATAATGCCCTATGCGAGTAATCATAGTAGGTGCCGGGGAGGTAGGCTTCCAGCTGGCCAAATTTCTTTCTGCCGAAGATATAGACGTTGTTGTCGTAGACAAAAGCAAGGCAAACCTGAAGCACATAGCTGAAGAGCTTGATGTTGCCCTTACCGAAGGAGAAGGCGGCTCTCCCTCGGTCCTTAAGAATGCAGGTGCTGATGAAGCTGATATACTGCTGGCTGTCACTGATATGGATGAAACAAATATGATTGCCTGTCTGGTTGCCAAGGCCATGTTTCAGATCCCCCGGAACGTGGCCAGAATAAGAAATCTTGAATATTTCTCCAATGATGTGCTGCTTCAGAGTCTTGGTATCAACCCTGCCATAAGTCCTGAAATAGAGGCTGCCAAGGCCGTTATACGATTAATAGAGGTGCCCTTTGCTGCGGATGTTGATGATTTTGAAGATGGGAAAGTCAAAATCATTGGATTCAGAATACCTTCAGATTCACAGCTGATAGGCAAAACATTCAAGGCACTCAATCTGAAAAAACCAAAAATCCTAATCGGCGCCATCCAGAGAGGGGACAGGGTCATTATCCCGTCCGGCAATGATACGCTTAAAAAAAATGACATTATTTATTTGCCCGTACGGATGGAGGAGCTTGATCTGGTCTGTGACAGTATAGGCGGGATATCCATGCATGTTAAAAGAGTGATGATTCTTGGCGGCGGCAGGATCGGTTTTTATGTAGCCAAGACCCTGGAAGAGCAGAACCTCAGTGTAAAGGTCATTGAAAAGGACACCGAGAGGTGTAAGTTTCTCCTGAAGTCGCTTAAAAAGAGCGTCATTTTAAATGGCGACGGATCAGACCAGAAACTGCTGCAGGAAGAAAACATTCAGGACATGGAAGTCTTTGCTGCCATATCCAATAATGAAGAGCTTAATATTATGGCCTCCATACTTGCCAAGAGCCTCGGAGTCAAAAAGGTCATCACGATTGTAAACAAAACAGATTATCTCCCATTGGCCAACAATCTTGGTATAGAGGCGGTACTGAGTCCGCGGCTGATAACTGCAAGCACGATTTTAAAATATGTAAGAAGCGACAATATCCTGTCTCTCACAGCAGTAGCTGAAGGCAAGGCAGAAATAATGGAGGCCGAGGTAAAGAAAGGCTCGATGTTTGCAGGAAAGACCCTGATTGAGTGCGAGCTTCCCAAAAAGACACTCATCGGCGCTATTATAAGAGGCGATGAAGTCATTATCCCTTCTGGTGAAGATAAAATTCTTGATAATGACAAGCTGATTATCTTTACTCATCGTGAATCAATTAAACAGTTAGAAAAACTGCTTTAATGAATACGGCCCTCGTCTTACACCTGTCCGGCGCTGTTCTTTTGTTTTCCTCCATATTCATGCTCGTACCGCTCTTAACATCCCTTTTTTACGAAGGTGCTGACCAGACAGCTTTTAGAATCACCTTTTTCATATCTTTTTTCTCAGGACTGCTGCTCTATTATGTTACCAAAAGCCAGAAAAAGGTCGAGCTGAAACACCGGGAAGGGTTTGCTGTGGTGACCATCAGCTGGCTGGTCATGACCCTCTTCGGCTGTCTGCCCTACATGCTCTCC